>DASXJW010000086.1:0-23134 GCA_036497165.1 Solirubrobacteraceae bacterium | reverse complement strand
CCCGGTCGACGTCTCGGCGTGCACGACCGCGATCAGCTTCGCGTCGGGATGCTCGTCGAGGGCCTCGATCAGCCGCTCATTGGGCACGTGGTTGCCGAAAGGCTCTGACACCTGCACGACGTTGGCCCCGTAGCGCTGCGCGATGTCGACGATCCGGGCACCGAAGAACCCGTTGACGCCGATGATCGCGGTGTCGCCCGGCTCCAGCAGGTTGGCGAGGCCCGCCTCCATCCCCGAGCTGCCGGTCGCCTGCAGCGGCAGTACGAGGCCGGCGCAGGCCCGATAGGTGCCGCGCAGCAGCTCCACGACCTGGTTGAGGATCTCGTGCAGATCGGGATCCAGGTGGCCGAGCATCGGCTGGCGCATGGCGGCGAGCACGTCGGGCGACGGGTTGCTGGGGCCCGGGCCGCACAGCAGGCGCTCGGGTGGATCGAGTGAGGGAGGAAGCGCTGTCATCGGCGCAAGCCTAATGAAGGCCGGTGCCGGGCGACAGCATCAAATTCAGTCTCGGCCACATCGTTTTCTCGATACATCGAGTGCGGTCTTGGTCTGGCAAAACTTCGTCTCTGATCGGTTGCGCATGAGCGCCTCGATCGCTCTACTGCCGTGACATGAGCCCGACCTTGACCCGTCTCCACCGCAGTGAGCTCGCCGTGCCCGGCAGCAACGTCCGGATGCTCGAGAAGGCACCGGACCTGGGCGCCGACATCGTGATGCTCGACCTCGAGGATGCCGTCGCGCCCGACGACAAGCCGCAGGCGCGCGTGAACATCATCGAGGCGCTCAACGAACTCGACTGGACGCGCTGCTCGGTGTCGCTGCGCATCAACGGGCTGGACACCCACTACTGCTACCGCGACATCGTCGACGTCGTCGAGCAGGCCGGCCCGTACATCGACACGATCATGATCCCCAAGGTCTCGGGCGCTGGCGACGTGCACCTCGTGGCGACGCTGCTGAGCCAGATCGAGGAGGCGATGGGGTTTGAGCGCCGGATCGCCATCTGCGTGCTCATCGAGACCGCGATGGGGATGGTCAAGTGCGAGGAGATCGCCGCCGCCTGCCCGGAGCGGATGGAGGCGATGGTGTTCGGGGTGGCCGACTACGCGGCGTCGCTGCAGAGCCACACCACCTCGATCGGCGGCACCAACCCCGACTACGCGATGCTCGCCGACCGCGATGAGATCCTCTTCGTCGGACAGGAGCGCGAGCGTCACCTGGGCGACCAGTGGCACTACGCGCTGTCGCGGATCGCGGTGGTGTGCCGCGCCTACGGGCTGCGCCCCATCGACGGGCCGTTTGGCGACTTCACCGACCCCGAGGGCTACCTCGCCTCGGCCCACCGCGCCGCGGTCCTGGGGTATGAGGGCAAGTGGGCGATCCACCCCAGCCAGATCGCGCTGGCCAACGACGTCTTCACGCCCAGCGCCGACATCGCCGATCGCACGCGACGGATCATCTCCGCGATGGAGGAGGCGGCGGCTCAGGGCAAGGGCGCCGTCTCCCTCGACGGCCGCCTGATCGACGCCGCCTCGATCCGCATGGCCCAGAATCTGCTGGCCAAGCTGGAGCAGATCGAAGCGCGCAGTGCCGGCGGGGCGCCGCGCCTGCAGGCCGCTGCCGGCTAGCGTCGCGCGTCGGCCAGCTCCGCGGCGATCCGGTCACGGAACAGCGAGGCGTCCACGCCGACGGTGACCATCCGAAACCCGGCCGCAGCGCGGGCGCGGGCCTCCTCGCCGCCGCCGTTGCAGTGCATGCCGGCGACCACTCCGGCCGTCGCGCACGCCTCGCGGATGCGATCGATCGCCTTCTCCAGCACGTCACCACCGTGGCCGGGCTCGCGCCCCAGTCCCAGCGACAGGTCCGACGGGCCGATGTAGACGCCGGACAGCCCTCGGGTGGCGGCGATCGCCTCGACGTTGTCCAGGCCGTGGCGCGTCTCGACCATGGCGAAGCACAGGGCGCCGGCGGCCAGCCGCTCGGGGTCGGCCGAGCCGACGGTGAGGGCGGCGCGGAGAGGGCCGTAGGAGCGCTGGCCGCGCGGCGGGAAGCGGCAGCCGCTCACCGCCCGGCGGGCCTCCTCGGCGGTGTTGACCAGCGGCACGATCACCCCGGCGGCGCCGAGGTCGAGCACGCGGTTGATCATCCAGGGCTCGTTGTAGATCACCCGGGCCAGCGGCACCGCTCCCCGGGCCTCGATCGCCGCGAACATGGCAACCATGCGGGCCTCGTCGGCGCCGCCGTGCTGGAGGTCGACGCAGATGTAGTCAAAGCCGGCGCTCGCCGCGAGCTCGGCGGTCAGCGATGCCGGGATCGAGCCCCACAACCCGAAGGCGGGCCGATCCTGCTTCCAGCATTCATCGAGGCGGTGGCGGCCGGACACGGACCGGACCCTACCGGTCGGGGCGGAGTCAGAGGCCATGCGGCGCCTGAGCCTCTGCCTAGGCCACCGCCCGGGCGTCGGCCACGAACGCCTCAGCCAGCGGCGAGGCGTGGCCGGCCCGGGTCAGCGCCACCAGCTCGGTGTCGGGAGCGCCGCTCAGCGGCCGGTAGGTGATGCCGGGGATGGCCAGGTGCTCGACCGAGGCGGGCACCGGCGAGACCCCGATCCCGGCGGCGACGAGGCCGATGATCGTCGTCGTCTCCGGCGCGTACTGGACGACGTGGGGCGTGGTGCCGGTGGCGGCCAGGCGGCCGATGAGCTGATCGTGGTAGCCGGGCGCCTGGCGGCGCGGGAAGAGCACGAGCGGCTGGCCGGCCAACCGCCGCAGGGGGATCCGGCGCAGCGCCGCGAGCTCGTGGTCCGCGGGGATGGCGGCGATCGTGCGCTCGCGGATGACCTCCTGGACGTGCACGTCGATGTCGGCCTCCAGCGGCGGGCGCACCAGCGCGACGTCGACGACGCCGGTGCTCAGCGCGCGCAGTTGCTCGTCGGTGGAGCGCTCGCGCAGCTCGACCTCCACCCCGGGGCGGCTGCGGCGGAAGCGCTGCACGGCGGCGGGCACGATCGACAGCAGCGCCGAGCCGACGAACGAGACCCGGAGCACCCCGGACTGACCGGCGTCGATGGCGCGCGCGGTGGAGACGGCGACGTCGAGCTCGGCCAGCATGGCGCGCGCGTCGCGCAGGAAGGCCTCGCCCGCCGGGGTCAGCTCGACGCGCCGGCGGGTGCGCTCCAGCAGCGTGCAGCCGAGCTCGGTCTCGAGCCCGTGGATCTGCTGGCTGAGCGGCGGCTGGGAGATGTGCAGGCGGGCGGCGGCGCGCCGGAAGTGAAGCTCCTCGGCGACGGCGACGAAATAACGCAGCTGACGGAGTTCCAAGAAAACCTCGATCCGATAGCGGTAACGCTGGTCCCACTGATACGAGAACCAAATCAATAAATCCTAATTCGATATTGGACAGGATCAAGCGCCGGGGCGTAGCGTCCCCACCGATGTCATTCCTTCTGGAGTGCCCCAACTGTGGGGTGCGCGAGGTGACCGACTTCGGCTTCGGCGGTGAGGTGTCCGCGCGGCCCAAGTCACGCCCGAGCTTCCGCGAGCTCAACACCTACAACTACTTTCGCCGCAACGTCGCCGGGGTCCAGCGCGAGTGGTGGTTTCACCGCTCGGGCTGCCGCGCCTGGTTCATCGCCGAGCGCGACACCACCACCAACGACGTGAAGTTCACCGCCCTGCCCGGCTCAGGTGACCCGGGCGGCGAGGCCGCCAAGGCCGCGCCCGAGGCCGGAGGCGACCTGCTGTGAGCCGCCTGAACCCGCAGTCCGGCGAGCGCATCGACCGGACCAAGACGATCTCCTTCACCTTCGACGGCAAGAAGGTGGAGGCCTACGAGGGCGACACCATCGGCTCGGCGCTGTACGCCGCCGGCCGGCGCACGTTCGGCCGCAGCTTCAAGTACCACCGCCGCCGCGGGCTGATGTGCGTCGCCGGCCAGTGCCCCAACTGCATCTGTGCCGTCGACGGGGTGGGCGGGGGCGGTGTCCGCGCGTGCATCGAGCCGGTCCGCGAGGGCATCACCGTCACCCACGTCAACGCGGCGCCCTCGCTGGAGTTCGATGCCATGCGCGCCACCGACATCGCCGGCGGCCCGTTCACCCCCCCGGGCTTCTACTACAAGACGTTCATCCGCCCCCGCCGGCTGTGGCCGCTGTACGAGAAGATCCTGCGCAACGCCGCCGGCCTGGGCAAGCTGCGCCGCTCCCAGCCCGAGCGCGAGTGGCGCACCGAGTACCGCCGCCGCCACGCCGACGTGCTCGTCACCGGTGGCGGCGTGGCCGGCCTGGCCGCCGCCCTGGCCGCCGCGCGGCTCGGGGCCGACGTCGTCCTCGCCGACGAGGGCGCCGAGCCCGGCGGCCAGCAGCTCATCGAGTCAGAGCGCCAGGGCCTGGCCGCGCTCGTCGCCGACGTGCGCGACGCGGGCGTGGAGATCATCGACAAGGGCTCGGCCCTGGGCTACTTCGACGGCCTGGTCGCGGTGTGGCAGCGCGACACCCTGCACCAGGTCCGCGCCGGGCGGCACGTGTTCGCCACCGGGGTCATCGAGCAGCCGCTCGTGTTCGCGGGCAACGACCTCCCCGGCGTCATGCTCGCCGGCGGCGCCCGGCGCCTGGTCTCGCTCTACGCCGTCAGCCCGGGCCGGCGCGCCGTGGTCGCCACCACATCGGATCGCGGGCTGCACGCGGCGCAGGCGCTGCGCGCCGCCGGGGTCCAGATCGTGGCCGTGGCCGACCTGCGCCCCGAGACGGGCGCGCTCGCCCAGCAGCTGCGCTCCGAGGGCATCCCGGTGTTCAGCGGCCACACGGTGATCGAGGCCCGTGGCAGCAAGGCGGTCGAGGAGGCCATCATCCAGCCCGTCGTGGGCGGCTCCGAGCACGCCTTCGAGTGCGACCTCGTGGTCGTCTCGGGCGGCACGATTCCGGCCAGCTCGCTGCTGCTGCAGGCCGGCGCCAGGAGCGCCTATGACGCCGGACGCGGTCACTTCGCCGTGTCCGAGCTGCCCGCCAACGTGTTCGCCGCGGGTGAGGTCGCCGGCGCCGACACAGACCTGGCCGCCGCCGCCTCCGGCGAGCTCGCGGGGCTGCGGGCCGCGCACGCACTGGGCCTGGGCGATGACACGTCGGCCGCGCGCGAGGCCGAGCTGGCGTCGAGCCTGGCTGAGCCGGCCGCCCCCGACCTGGCCGTCGCCCCGCCCGTCAGCGGTTCCGGGCGCGGCAAGTGCTTTGCCTGCCTCTGCGAGGACGTCACGGCCAAGGACGTGCACCTCAGCATCGAGGAGGGCTATGACTCGATCGAGCTCGCCAAGCGCTACACCACGGTGACGATGGGGCCCTGTCAGGGCCGCATGTGCCAGCTGCCGTCGGTGCGCCTCATGGCCCAGGAGACGGGACAGGGCCTGGAGCAGGTCGGCGTGACCACCGCCCGCCCGCCGTGGGTGTCGGTGCCGATGGGGATCCTCGGCGGCCGTCCGGTGGAGCCGGCCAAGCGATCCTCGATCCACGAGCGCCACCGCGCGCTGAAGGCCACGATCAAATGGGCCGGCGACTGGCGCCGCGCCTATGACTACGGCGATCCGGAGGGCGAGGCCCTCAACGTCAACCGCGCCGCCGGGCTCATCGACGTCTCCACGCTAGGCAAGCTCATCGTGCGCGGGGCCGACGCCGGTGAGTTCCTGGACCGCCTATACCCCAACCGCTTCTCCAACCTCAAGCCCGGGCGAATCCGCTACGGCGTGATCAGCTCCGACGCCGGGCGCATCGTCGACGACGGCACCATCTGCCGCATCGACGAGGACAGCTTCTACGTGACCACGACCTCGAGTGGGGCCGGCGCCATGGAGGAGTGGTTCTCCTGGTGGCTGGCCGACTGGGGCGACCGGGTCAATCTCACCGACGTCACCCAGGGCGTGGGCGCGGTCAACCTGGCCGGGCCCAGGGCACGCGAGATCATGGCCGCCGTCACCGACCTGGACTGCTCCAACGAGGCCTTTGCCTACCTCGACGGCAAGCAGGCGCAGATCGCCGGCGTGCAGTGCCTCATCCTGCGCATCGGCTTCGTGGGCGAGGTGGGCTATGAGATCCACTTCCCGGCCGCCTATGGCCAGCACATCTGGGACGCGCTCATGGAGGCGGGCGCGCCACTGGGCCTGCGGCCGTTCGGGCTGGAGCCCCAGCGCATCCTGCGCCTGCAGAAGCTGCACATCCTCGTCGGCCAGGACACCGACTCGGAATCGACGCCCTTCGGCGCGGCCATGCCGTGGATCGTCAAGCTCGACAAGGAGCAGGACTTCATCGGCAAGTGGGCGCTCGAGCACTACTCACAGCACGGCGCCGGGGTGGCGCTGGTGGGCTTCACGATGCCCAACGGCGACGTGCCCACCGAGGGCGCCGTGGTCCTGGACGCGCAGGGCACCCCGGCGGGCCAGGTGACGAGCTCGCGCCACTCCCCGGTGCTCGACCGCACGATCGGGATGGCCTGGGTGCCGGAGGCGTTCGCCGAGGATGGCGCCCAGATCACGATCTCCGACGAGGGGCGCACCCTCACCGCCGAGATCCAGACCAAGCCCTTCTACGACCCCGAGGGGGAGGTGCTGCGCTCGTGAGCCTCGACTTTCTGAGGGTGGACGCGGGCGAGGCGGTCGCGCACTCGCCGATGGAGGCCCCGGCGCGCGTCGCGGGCGCCCGCTTCGAGGTCCGTGACGGCTGGAACGTCGCCGTCGAGTTCGGGTTGGGCGGGACCGGGTCGGGCGCTCAGGTGAGCTGGGCCGACGTCTCGCACCTGGCCAAGGTCGAGCTGCAGGGCAGCGCCGACGCGATCGGGGAGCTGCCCTTCGGCACCGCTGTGCGGCGTGACGAGGCCTGGTGGTGCCGGCTGACGCAGACGCGGGCCCTGGTCATCGGACGGCGCCCGGAGCTCGCTGACGCCGACGATCTCAACGTGGTCGACGTCACCTGCAACTTCGCGGCGCTGACGCTGGTGGGCCCGCTGGCGCGTGAGACCTTCGCGCGATTCTGCGCGCTTGACCTGCGCCCCCAGGTCACACCGGTCGCGGCCCTGCGCCCGGGCTCGATCGGCCGCCAGCCGGGGCTGGTCATCCGCGAGGACGAGGACCGCTACCTGTTCCTGTTCGGCTGGGCCACCGGCGAGTACATGTGGTCGGTGGTGGCCGACGCCGCCGGCCATCTGGGCGGCGGGCCCATCGGCGTGGACGCGCTGCGAGAGGTGGCCGCGGCCCATGCTTGACATCTTCCGCAAGCGCCGCATGTGGCGCCGCCAGCAGGACCTGAAGAGCTCGTATGACGTCGTCATCGTCGGCGGCGGCTCCCACGGGCTGGCCACCGCGCACTACCTGCGCGAGCACGGCATCAAGGACATCGCGATCCTCGAGAAGCGCTACATCGGCTCGGGCGCCGCCGGGCGCAACACCACGATCCTGCGCTCCAACTACAAGACGCCCGAGGGGGCGAAGTTCTACGACGCGAGCGTCAAGCTCTACGAGGGGCTGTCCCAGGACCTGAACTTCAACCTGCTGTTCTCGCAGTGCGGCCACCTCACGCTGGCTCACGCCGACCGCGCCATGTTCGTGATGGCCAACCGGGCCGAGGTCAACCGCCTGCAGGGCATCGACAGCCGCCTCATCTACCCCGACGAGATCAAGAAGCTGGCGCCCGCGATGCAGGTGGACAACCCGGATGCCATCTATCCGATCATGGGCGCGCTCTATCACCCGCCGGGCGGGATCATCCGGCACGACGCCGTGGTGTGGGGGTTGGCGCGCTCCGCCGACCAGGGCGGCGCCGAGATCCACCAGAACACCGAGGTGCTGGGGATGGAGCGCTCCAACGGGCGCGTCACCAAGGTCAAGACCAACCGCGGCACGATCAGCGCGGGCCAGGTGCTCAACTGCACCGCCGGCTGGAGCACGCTCATCTCCGACATGGCCGGCGTGCCGATGCCGATCACCACCCACATCCTGCAGGCCTGCGTCACCGAGCCGATGAAGCCGCTGCTGGACGTCGTCATCGTGTCCTCGCAGATGCATGTCTACATCAGCCAGACCGACCGCGGCGAGTTCCTCATGGGTGCCGAGATCGAGCCGTGGACGACCTACCGGATGAACGGCACGCTCAACTTCCTCCAGGACGTCAGCCGTCACGCCCTGGAGCTCTTCCCCCAGCTCGAGCGGGCCCGGATGCTGCGCAGCTGGGCGGGCCTGTGCGATCTGAGCCCCGACTACAGCCCTATCCTCGGCAAGACGGAGGTGGAGAACTTCCACGTCTCGGCCGGCTGGGGGACCTACGGCTTCAAGGCCGCGCCGATCGTCGGCAAGACGCTGGCCGAGCTGGTCGCCACGGGGCGCCAGCCCGACCTGATTGCGCCGTTTGCCCTGGAGCGCTTCTATGAGGACAAGCTCGTCTCCGAGCTTGCCGCCGCCGCCGTCAGCCACTGAGACTTTTTGCGTCAGGAGAAAGAGACATGAAGACAAGCCTTGAGATCGCCCAGGAAGCCGTCCTTCAGCCGATCGAGGCGATCGCCTCCGAGGCGGGGCTGGAGCCCGATGAGATCGAGCCCTACGGCCGCTACAAGGGAAAGGTGGCGCTGTCGGTGCTCGACCGGCTCGCCGACCGCCCCGACGGCAAGCTGATCTGTGTCACCGGCATGACGCCGACCAAGGCGGGCGAGGGCAAGACGACGACGCTGGTGGGGCTGACCCAGGGCCTCGGTGTCATCGGCAAGAACCCGGTGGCCTGCCTGCGCGAGGCGTCGGTGGGACCGGTCTTCGGCATCAAGGGGGGCGCCGCCGGGGGCGGGCTGACCCAGGTGGTGCCGATGGAGGACCTCAACCTGCACTTCACCGGCGACATCCACGCCATCAGCGCGGCCAACAACCTGCTGGCGGCGATGATCGATGCCTCCATCCTGCACGGCAACCCGCACAAGATCGACGCCCTGCGCGTCGGCTGGCGGCGCGCGGTGGACATGAACGACCGCGCCCTGCGCCACATCGCCGTCGGCCTGGGCGGCCGCGCCAACGGGTACCCCCGCGAGACCGGCTTCGACATCACTGCGGCCTCTGAGGTCATGGCGATCATGGCCGTGGCCCGCGATCTCCAGGACCTGCGCCGGCGCATCTCCAAGATCACCGCGGCGTATTCGTTCGACGGGGCCAGGGCGATCACCGCGGAGGATCTCGGCGCCGCCGGCGCCATGACCGTGCTGCTCAAGGACGCGATCAAGCCCAACCTGGTCCAGACCCTCGAGGGCCAGCCCGTGCTCATGCACTGTGGCCCCTTCGCCAACATCGCCCACGGCAACAACTCGCTCATCGCCGACCTCATCGGCATGAAGCTCGGCGACTACGTCGTCACCGAGTCCGGGTTCGGGGCGGACATGGGCATGGAGAAGTTCTTCGACATCGTCTGCCGGTTCGGCAAGCTCACGCCGTCGGCCGCCGTGCTCGTCACCACCGTCCGAGCCATCAAGCACCACGCCGGGCTGGAGGACGACCCGCGGGCCGACCGCTCAGCGGCGCTGCACGCGGTCGAGACCGGGTTTGCCAACGTGCGCCACCACCTGCAGACGATCAGCACCTTCGGCGTGCCCGCCGTGGTGGCCGTCAACCGGCGTCCCGGCGACACCAATGAGGAGATCGAACTGGTCAAGCGGCTGGCGATCGAGGCCGGCGCCTTCGCCGCCGAAGCCAACGAGGGCTTCACCAAGGGGGGCGCGGGAGCCGCCGACCTCGCAACCGCTGTCGTGGAGGCGTGCGAGCAGCCCAACACCTTCCACCAGCTCTACCAGGACGACGAGCCCATCCAGGACAAGATCGAGGCTGTGGCCAAGCAGGTCTACGGGGCCAAGGACGTCTACTTCTATCCCGAGGCCGAGGCCAAGATCACCCAGTTCACCCGCGAGGGCCTGGGCCACTTCCCGGTCTGCATGGCCAAGACCCACCTGTCGCTGTCGGCCGATCCGACGCTGCTCAACGCGCCCGAGCACTTCACGCTGCCGGTGCGCGACATCCGCGCCTACACCGGCGCCGGGTGGCTGGTCCCCCTCTGCGGCGACATCGTGCAGATGCCGGGCCTGGGCAAGACGCCGGCGGCGCTGAACATCGATATCGATGAGAACGGCCGCACCGTCGGGCTGTTCTAGATAGGAGTCGGACCATCAGCGGCGAAAGGACTCACCGCGAAGACATGGAGCCTCCGGATGACAGGCTGACCGAGCTTCCCCTTCGCGAGCTGTTGGAGAGGCTGGCGGCGGGCACCCCCACGCCCGGGGGCGGCAGCGCCGCCGCGGTCACCTGCGCCGTCGCCGCGGCTCTGGCCGAGATGGCGGCCGTGCTGAGCCACTCGCCCGGCGCGGGCGCCGACCGGGCCCGGGCGGCCGAGTTGCGCGAGCACGCCCTGGAGCTCGCCGAGCGCGATCTGGCCTCCTACCCGCCGGTCCTGCAGGCGCTGCGCCGTCCCGCCGACGACCCGGAGCGGCCCGCGGCGGTGCGCGCCACGCTGTCGGCGGCATCGGCGGCACCGATGGAGATGACCCGCGTCGCGGGGGAGCTGGCCGTGCTGGCCGCGCGGGTGACACAGGCCGCCGACCGGCACCTCGTCGGAGACGCCGCCACCGCGACGACACTGGCCGAGGCGGCATGCGCCTCCGCCGCGCTTCTGTTGGAACTCAACCTTTCGGGGTTTGAGGACGATCGTCCGGGGAAGGCGGCACAGTGTGTGCGCGATGCCGAGTCTGCCCGCCAAGCGGCCCTGTCCAAAGCGCATGAAAGCTGATGCCCGTGGGTAGTCCCGACGCGAGAGAAGGAGGCTCGATGCGCCCCACCCAGCTACCGTTGACCCGTCTGCTGCCACCGCTGAGCCGGACCTCGGCCAGCCCCCGGCCGACCGAGGAGAAGGCGCCGGCCGAGGCCAAGCCGCCCAAGAAGCGGAGCCTCAACGAAGCCGCTCACAAGCTCAGTTACTGAAATCTGCTTGACCTGAGGTCCCCGCGGGGAAATACGATGCCACCCGAAGCTCGTTTCGGGATAGGAGTCGTCGAGATCACACGCGGAGGTTCACCACGGAAGGCGGGGGCGGTCGTCGCCGACGACGACGCCACCGTGGCCAACCGCCCCTCGCTGGTCGACGGGGCTGAGCTGGCCCTGCGCAACTGGCTGGCGCCGGGCCGCTACCGCCAGGGCGACCGGCTGCCGCCCGAGCACGAGGTGGCGGCGATGCTGGGGGTGTCCCGAGGCACGCTGCGCAGCGCGCTGCAGCGGCTGGAGGAGAGCGGCGAGATCGTCCGCCGCCAGGGCAGCGGCACCTTCGTGGGGCGGATGGCGGTGCCCACGGCGTTCGGGGAGCGCCTGGAGCGGCTGGAGCCCTACTCGTCGGTGGCGGCGCGGCGCGGCCTGACGTTGTCTGTGCGCGACCTGCGCATCGAGCACAGGACGGTGGGCGCGGAGGCGTGCGAAGCGCTGGGACTCGAGCCCAGCACGCCGACGATCTCGGTGTGGCGCACGCTGGTGGCCGACGGATCGCCGGTGGCGGTCATGTACGACGTGGTGCATCCGGACATCGCGCTGCCGCAGCTCGACGGCCTGCGCGAGGCGCTCGAACAGGGGCAGATGGTCCTGGACGTGCTCATCGACATCGGCGTGCCCGTCACCTACGCCCGCACCCGGGTGATGCCGGCGATGCTGACCGCCCGCGAGCGCGCGGGCAAGCTGCTGGGGATCCGCGGGACCACCGCGGGCCTGGAGCTCGAGGAGCTCATCTTCGCGGGCCGCGATGACCGCGTGGCCTTCTCCCGCGACCTGTTCGCCCCCGGCGGCATCGAGGTGATGGTCATGCGATCGCTGGAGTCCCCCCGCCCGGCTCGGGTTGCGGGCAAGGTCGGGGGCGCACGCAGTCGAGCCAACGGCCGCGGCGTGCGGCGCCCTGCCGCTGAGCGGTAGCTGACGTGGGGGCGCGGCGCGGGGACTCGGCGCGGCGCGCCGTGGGATCGGTGGCACGCGCCACCGCGCTGCTCGACGTGCTCGCCGCCTCGGAGACTCCGCTGGGGGTCAACGAGCTGGCGCGCCGGATCGGGGTCAACGCCTCCACCGCCTCGCGGCTGCTGGCCACCCTGCAGGACGCCGGGCTGGTCACGCGCGAGGAGAGCGGTCCCTACCGGCTGGGGCTCAAGCTGATCAGCCTGTCTGACCGGGTGCTGGCCTCGCTCGACGTGCGGGCGCTGGCCCGCCCCCTGCTCACCCGGCTGGTGGCCGAGACCGGGGAGACGGCGACGCTGTCACTGCCCGCCGAGACCGAGGCCATCACCGTGGACTTCGTGCCCTCGCCCTCCAGCGTGGTGAGCATGGCCCGGGTGGGTCGCCCGAGCGTGCCGCACGCCACCGCGGCGGGCAAGGTGATGCTGGCCTTCGCCGGCGGCGGGCGGCCGGTACCCGAGTCGCTGACCCGGTTCACCCCGCGCACGATCACCGACCCGGCGGCGCTGGCCGCCGAGCTGAACACCGTCCGCGGACGCGGTTGGGCCGAGGCCGTGGGCGAGCGCGAAGCCGACCTGGCCGCCCTGGCGGCGCCCGCCTTTGGCCGGCTGGGCGAGCTGGCGGCCATCCTGGGGGTGCAGGGCCCGGTGTCGCGCCTGCCGGTGGCCGCCCGCCGGGCGCTGCGCGAACCCCTGGTGGCGGCGGCGGCGCAGCTCAGCCTGGCCCTCGGGGGCGACGCGGACGCGACGGGGGCAGGGCGCCGTGACGCCCCGCCGTCCGCGTCAGCTCCAGGGGTAGGGACTGTGTGAGACCGGGTGCAGGTCCCCGGTGGCAAAGCGCTCGTAGCGGAAGGGGTGCAGCAGCGAGGAGTGCTCGCCCTGCAGGACCCGCGCGATCTCCTTGCCGGCGGCGATCATCTTGTAGCCGTGGTTTGAGTCAGCGGCCACGAACACGTTGGGGCGCATGTAGTCGAACACCGGGAAGTTGTCCACGGTGAAGGCGCCGACGCCGCCGGAGCGCACCTGGCGGTACTTGCCCCGGGCCCCTTCGAAGCGCCCCAGGCAGTGCGACAGGGAGGCTGACCACAGGTCCGGGAAGCCGGGGTCGACACTGCCGGTGGGGTAGGGGTCGACGTCGAAGGTGTGGCCCTGAGGCAACGGCTGGGCCCCGCCCTGGACGCTGTCGCGGTCGGGCTTGAAGTAGACGCCCCAGAACTCGTCGGTGATCAGCGTGCCGTCGTCGGCGTGCAGCGGGGCGTCGGAATCGACGTGAAGGACGGGAGAGCTCTGACCGTCGTTGGTGACGAACGTCGCCGGGTCGATGGCCACCTCGCCCTCCTGGAGGTACCAGTAGGTCCACATCGGCTGGTCGGTGACGACCTGGCCATCGGGCTGGCGGACGTCGAGCCGGTCAGGCAGGCCCAGCATCGACCACAGCGAGGCCACCCACGGCCCCACGGCGACCACCACCTGCTCGACGGCGATGTCGCCGGCGCTGGTGTGGACGGTCGTGACCGCGCCGCTGTTGTCGGACGTGAAGCTGGTGACCTCGACGCCCGTCTGGATGCGGGCGCCCGCGGCGCGGGCGAGGTTGGCCAGGCCGTGCATCGACTCCTTGTTGAAGGCATAGCCGCCGGCCTTTTCGTGTAGGCACACGCTGAGCCCGGGCGCGCGCCAGTCGTCGTAGAGCGAGCGCATGTGCCTGGCCACCTCGTCGGCGCCGGTGATCAGCTCAGACGGGTAGCCGATGCGCTGCTGGCGCTCGAAGACCTCAGTGAGATCGCCCTCCTGTGCCGCCGGGCCAAGCGCGATGTACCCGCTGGGGTGGTAGTGCAGGGCCTGGGGCTCTGACTCCCACACCTCCACACAGGCGGCCATCAGCTCCTGCATGGCCGGCTGGAAGTAGTTGTTGCGCACGATCCCGCAGGCGATGCCGGAGGCACCGGCGGCAACCTCGCTCTTGTCGACCACGAGGACGTCGTGCCCGTCACGCGCCAGATGCCAGGCGGTGGACAGGCCGTGGACCCCGGCGCCGATGACGAGCGTGGGGGTGGAGGAGGGAAGGTCGGACACGGGGGCGGCTCCTGAGCAGCGTTGCCTATAACGCAATGGACTTGTGTATTACGCAACGGGATGCTAGCGTGGCGAGGTCGCGCGCGCAAGGGTGGAGTCCTTGCCATGGGCACGCGCCCTTGGTATAAACGCGCGGTGTACCAATTTGTCCAGTCGCGCGGCGCTGACGTGGGGGAAGTAGCCGGCTGCGGGCGGAGCGGACGTAAGCCGGGAGTGCCGTCGCGGCGGTGACGCCGCGGACTCGGCTGCGCCGCGAATTTCGATCCATTGCGGCCGCCCGCGTTTGCGGCGGCCAGAGGAAGGAGTGGAGATGGCGACAGAGGTGGAAGCGCCGCAGTTTGGCGGCAACGTGGACACGGTCCTCGCCAGTCCGCGGATCGAGCCGGCTCCCGCGACGCTCGAGGAGGCGCGCAACGCCCCCGGTCGCGCGGAGAAGATCGAGCAGCTGACGCGCCGGATCGAGGCCGAGGGGATCAAGTACGTCTTCTTTCAGCAGGTCTCGGTCACCGGCCGGGTGATGGGCAAGGGCGTGGTGTCCACGTTCTTCCCCCAGGTGGCGGAGAAGGGCTATCAGCTCGTCTACGGCGCGGTGGCCAACCTGTTCACCGACCGTTACGGCAACTACATCGGGTTCGGCCCCGAGGAGTCCGAGCTGGCTGCCGTCGCCGACCTCGACACCTTCGCCGTGCTGCCCTGGGACAACCGCGTGGCGCGCGTGTTCTGTGACTGCTACGACACCGAGACCGGCGAACTCCTGGATGCCGATCCGCGCCAGAACCTCAAGAGCATCGCCCACGAGTTCGAGACCGAGCTCGGCTACCAGTTCCTCATCGGCATCGAGCCCGAGATGATGTGGCTGCGCAAGCCGCGCGACGGCGAGGAGCCCCAGGGCGTCACCAAGCCCTACTGCTACCACATCCATCAGTTCGAGGAGCTGCGTCCGGTGCTGCTCGACGTGGTCGAGTATGGGCAGGCGCTGGGCCTGGACATGAGCTACGGCGACCACGAGGACGCCCCGGGCCAGCTCGAGCTCAACTTCCGCTTTGACCGCCCGGTCCGCACCGCCGACAACATCACCACCTACCGCCAGGTGTGCGCCGCCGTCGGGCGCAAGCATGACCTGCTGCCCTCGTTCATGCCCAAGCCGTTCACCGGCGTGTCGGCCAACGGCCACCATCACCACTTCACGCTCGTCGACGACGACGGCAACAACGTCTTCTACGACCCTGAGGGCCCCGCCAAGCTCTCGCAGTTTGCCCGCCACTTCCTCGGCGGCATGCTCGAGCACTTCCCCGCGCTGATGTGTGTCGGCAACCCCACGGTCAACTCCTACTGCCGCATGTGGGACACGGGCTTCTGGGCGCCGATCTACAAGAACTGGGGCTGGCAGAACCGCACCACCACGGTGCGCGTGGCCTCGGGCGGCCGCTTCGAGTACCGCGGCGTGGATTCCTCGTGCAACCCCTACCTGACGGTGGCGACGCTGCTGCGTGCCGGCCTGGACGGCGTGCGGCGCGAGATCGACCCCGGCCCGCCCCAGCAGGGCAACACCTACGACCTGCTGCAGGAGGGCGCGCAGATCGAGAAGGTGCCTGACAGCCTGGGCGCGGCGCTGGAGGCGTTGGCCGCCGACGACGTCGTGCGCAGCGCGATGCCGGGTCGCCTCTACAAGGTGTTCAACCACTACAAGCGCGACGAATGGGAGCGCTACCTCGCTGCGGTCACCGACTGGGAGCGCAACGAGTACCTGGAGGTCCTCCCGTAATCGGCCCCGCCCGACCTCTCGTATCGGAGACACGACTATGTGCGGAATCGCAGGGATCATCTACAAGAACGGGAACGGGGCCCACCGGATCGGCCGCGACATGACGAGCATGTTGCAGTCGATGAAGCACCGGGGGCCCGACTCCACCGGCTACGCGCTGTACCACGCTCCGGCGCAGGAACTGACGGTCCGGATCAACCTGGCCGAGTCCACGGCACCGCGCGACCTTGACTTCGCCGACGCGGTGCGCCGGCGCCGGCACGAGGTCGAGGTGCGGGTCCGGGCCGCCGGGGCGGAGATCAAGAGCACCGAGGACGTCAACGAGTACACGTTCTCGGCCACGCTGGTCTACGACGGTGACCTCAAGCGCCTGGCGGACCACATCGAGTCCGTGCCCCATACCGAGGTGCTCTCGCTCGGCCACGCCCTGGACATCGTCAAGGACCTCGGCGACGCCAAGACGGTGGCGGGGTCCTACGGGCTCGACGAGTACTTCGGCTCGCACGGCATCGGGCACGTGCGCATGGCCACCGAGTCAGACGTGGACATCGCCAACGCCCACCCCTACTGGGCCTACCCGTTCTCCGACGTGGCCGTGGTCCACAACGGCCAGCTCACCAACTACCACCAGTGGCGCCGCCGTCTGGAGGCCCGCGGTCACCGCTTCGCCTCGATGTGCGACTCGGAGATCATCGCGGTCTATCTGGCCGATCGCATGGCCAACGGCGACTCGCTGGAGGACTCGATGCACCACTCGCTCGAGGATCTCGACGGCGTCTTCACCTACATCTGCGTCTCTGAGGACGCGCTGGGTGTGGCCAAGGACGAGCTGGCCGCCAAGCCGCTGGTCCTCTACGAGGGCGACGACATGGTGGCGCTGGCCTCCGAGGAGATGGCGATCCGCGCGGTCATCGACCGTGAGATCGAGACGTATGACCCCTACGAGAGCACGGTGATGGTATGGACACGGTGAACACCGCGGCGGGCGTGCAGGAGGAGCCGCGGTTCGACGCCCGCGGCCTGGTCGAGCTCGACGCCCGCATCCCCAAGGTGTCGGAGATCGACGGCGCGAGGGCGACGTTCGACGCGCGCCATCTCACGACCCGGCGGATCAACCTCGAGCTGCGCTGGCTGTTGTATGAGCAGGGCGTCACTGACGTCACGGTTTTGAACCCCGGCGCCAAGCATTCACTGGGGGCCGGAATCCTCACCCGGTGCAAGATCCACTTTGACGGCTCGCTGGGCTACTTCGCCCTGGGCATGATCGACGGGCCGGAGGTGCACATCTCCGGGCGCGTCGGCTGGTCGGCGTGCGAGAACATGATGTCCGGGGTGGTGGTCATCGACTCCAACGCCGGCTCCCTGACCGGTGCCGCGATCCGCGGGGGCGACCTGGTGGTCAAGGGCAGGGTCGGCGCGCGCACGGGCATCGACCAGAAGGGCGGCACGATCATCGCGCTCGGTGACGCCGGCTCGATGACCGGCTTCATGATGCAACGCGGCCGCCAGATCATCTGCGGCGACGTCGGCCCCGGTCTGGGCGACTCGATGTACGACGGGACGATCTACGTCGGCGGCACGGTCAAGTCGCTGGGCATCGACTGCGTCGAGGGCGAGTGGACCGACGCCGACACCGAGTTCATCGAGCGCAAGTTCCGCATCTACGGGCTGGGGTCGCCACCGTCGCTGCAGAAGTTCGTGTGCGGCAAGAAGCTCTACAACTACGACTCGCTCGAGCCATCCGAGCGCAAGCTCGTCCTTTAGGTTCCGGAGGTTTTTGAGATATGGCTGCTGACGAGAACGCACCCATGGCCCAGAATGTCCTCGGTCACTCGAGCATTTTCACGCCCGAGGTCATCGACGACATCCACGTGAAGTCCGAGCTGGGCCGCTACCGGATGCGCGGCTTCTCGATGTTCAAGAAGATCCCGCACTGGGATGAGCTCATGTTCATGCCGGGGACGCTCACCCGGTTCGTGATCGAGGGCTACCGCGAGAAGTGCCTGACCAAGACCGTGCTCGGGGCACGCTTTGCCTCCAAGCCGATTGAGCTGGACATCCCCGTCTACATCACCGGCATGTCGTTCGGCGCGCTCTCGCTGGAGGCCAAGATGGCCCTGGCCAAGGGCGCCTCGATGGCCGGCACGGCCACCTGCTCGGGCGAGGGCGGCATGATCCCGCCCGAGCGCGACCTGTCGACGAAGTGGTACTACCAGGTCATCCAGAGCCGGTACGGGTTCAACCCGCACCACCTGATGCTCGCGGACGCGTGCGAGTTCTTCATCGGCCAGGGCTGCAAGGTCGGTCTCGGCGGGCACCTCATGGGCCAGAAGGTCACCGAGCAGGTGGCCGAGATGCGCTCGCTGCCGGCCGGGATCGACCAGCGCTCGCCGGCCCGCCACCCCGACTGGCTGGGCCCCGACGACCTGTCGCTGAAGATCCAGGAGGTCCGCGAAGCCACCAACTACGAGATCCCGATCCAGCTCAAGCTGGGCGCGGCACGTGTCTATGACGACGTGCGGATGGCGGCCAAGTGCGGCCCCGACATCATCTACCTCGACGGCGCCGAGGGCGGCACGGGGGCGGGTCCCCACACGGCGGCCGAGGAGACGGGCATCCCGCTGATGGCGGCGATCCCGGAGGCCCGCCGCGCGCTCGAGGACGTGGGCCTGGCCGACGACATCGACCTCGTGGTGGCCGGCGGCATCCGCAACGGCGGCGACGTCGCCAAGTGCCTGGCGTTGGGCGCGGACGCCATCGCCATCGGTCACTCGGCGTTGATGGCCTTGAACTGCAACAAGGAGATCCCCGGCGTCACCGACTACGAGGGCACCGTGGGGGTTCCCGCGGGGCGCTGCTACCACTGCCACACGGGCCGCTGCCCGGTCGGCATCACGACGCAGGATCCAGAGCTGCGCAAGCGGCTGGTGGTCGACGAGGCGGCCAACCGCGTCTACAACTTCCTGCACACGCTGACGCTGGAGTGCCAGATGCTGGCGCGGGCGTGCGGGAAGACCGACGTGCATTCGCTCGAGCCCGAGGACCTGTGCGCGCTGACGGTGGAGGCCTCGGCGATGGCCCGGGTGCCGCTGGCCGGCACCGACTACGTCCCCGGCGTCTCAGAGGAGCGGACGCTGGCCCGCATCGAGCGCCTGCTCGAGCGCCACGTGGCCAATCCCATCGACTACCTGGACCCGGTGCAGGCCAGCGCGGGAGGTGACCCGTCATGAGCGATGTGAGGCGGCTGCCGGGCGAGCCCGAGAAGGTGATGGCCATCGATGCCGAGTACCTGTCGGGCAAGCGCTTTGACTACCAGGAGGACATGTCGCTGGTGGAGGACGTGGACCTCGTGGCCGCCACCCCGGGCGAGGACATCAACTGGCTGGAGGACATCACTCTTCTCTCCGAGGACGAGATCCCGGCGGTGTTTGACCGTTACTCCAACTCGTTCATCAAGATCTACTTCGACATCCCGAAGGGTCGCGAGGACGAGATCGCGCGTAAGGTGCTCATCACGCACCTGCAGTCGGGAAACTCGTACGGGATCGCCTTGAAGGAGCGCCACGCCAAGTTCCCCCAGCCCGAGCTGGGGCCCTGGGTCGAGGGCTCACAGACCGTCGGCACCGACTACCGGCCCTCGGTCTTGGAGGGCTGGGAGCCGCCGGAGCATTGACGGGAGCGGTGGTGGGCGAATCGGCGGCTGTGCCCAGGTCGGTCAGGCGCGGCCCGCCGATCACCATCACGTGCGAGTGCGGGGAGACCCGCCACCTGCGCTACGGCGAGCGTTGGACGTGCGAGAAGTGCGGGCGGACGTGGAACACCAACCGCATCCCGATGGAGCAGTACGCCGCCATCCGCGCCACCCAGATGCGCTACCGCCGGGTTCCGATCGCGATCAGCATCTTCGCGCTGGCGGCGGTGGTCGCCTGCATCGTGGTCGGCAAGGCGTTGGGCGGCGTCCTGGTCATCGGGATCATCGCCACGACGTGGAGCATGTTCTTCCGGCCGATCCACCGCCGCAGGTACCGCGAGGCGATCGCCGACCTGCCCACCTGGCAGATCAAGCCCGAGTAGGGGCCCGGGCCACGGTGACCTCGATGCCGTGGACGCTCGTCGAGGCGCCCATGTCGGCTGGGATCCCGGGGTTGAGCACGTTGACGGTCGCCCCCTGAGGGTCGCGGCGCGGCCAGCGCCCCTTGGGCGAGAGGGCCACACCGACGGGAAGGTCCTCGCTGAGCGCGACGGTGAGTGTCAGCTCGCCGGTGGTTGAGCGGACGACCGCGGCGTCCCCGGCGCGCAGCCCGGCGGCGGCGGCATCGGCGGGGTGGAGGGTGAGGGTGGCGGGGCCGCGGCGGCCGTCGAGCTTGGGCTCGTTGGCGAAGCTCGCATTGAGTGACCACGGCGAGGCGGGGCTGAGCAGGCGCAGGTGACCCGCCGGGGGGCGCGGGTCGGCGTGGGGCTCGGCGAGGCGCGGGTGGCCGTCGCGCTGCGCGCGGTCGCTGGCCAGCTCGATGCAGCCGCTGGGGGTGGGGAAGCGCATGTCGTCAAACTGAGTGTGCGGCTCGGTGCTGACGGGGACCGTGCCGCGCGCGGCGAGCTGCTCGAAGGTGAGGTGGAGGCCGGTCCGCTGCAGGAGATGGTCGATGAGGTCACGATCGGATTCCTGGAGCGCGGGGTGCGTCATCCCCAGGGCGCGCGCCAGCCGGCGGAAGATCTCGGGGTTGGGCAGCGCGTCGCCGGGGGGCTCGGTGATCTTGACCTGGGCCGAGAGCGTGAGATCGAAGTAGGACGTGACAAGGTCGTCGCACTCCAGAAAGCTTGCCGCCGGCAGCACGACATCGGCGAGATCGGTGGTGTCGGTGGGGAAGATGTCGATCGCCACGGTGAACAGGTCGTCGCGCTGTAGCGCGCGTCTGAGCTCGCGCTGGCGAGGATTGGAGGCGGCGAGGTTGATGTTCCAGGCGATGAGCGCTCGGGTGCGCGCCGGGTCGGCGAGCCACTCCACAAGTTCCATGTGGCTGATCGGGTCGGGCGAGTTGTCGGGCAGGCCGGCCGCGGTCACGTAGTCGGAGTCGATGCCGCGGCTATCGGATCCGTTGAGGTAGAGCAGGCCGGCGCCGGGGCGCCCGAGGTTGCCGCTGATCGCCGCCAGCTGGGCCACCGCGCGAATGGCATTGCCGCCGCGGGGCTGGCGCTGGAACCCCTGGCCCAGCCACAGCAGCGACGGCCCCGCGCCGTAGGTATGGGCGGCTCTTTCGATGTCAGCGGCGGGGACGCCGGTGACGCGCTGGCCCCAGTCGGGCGGGCAGCGCGCGATGACGGGCTCGAGCTCCTCCCAGCCGAGGGCGTGCCGCGCGAGGATCTCCGGGTCCTGCAGCCCGTCGCGGACGATGACGTGGGCGAGGGCGAAGGCGAGGGCGGCGTCAGAGCCCGGGAACGGCTGGAGGTGCAGATCGGCGCGGGCCGCCGTCCCGGTGCGGATGGGATCGACCACCACGATGCGTCCGGGGGCCTCCGCCAGCCAGTGCTCGTCCTGGTGGGGAGCGGAGGTGGACGGGTTGGCTCCCCACACGAGGATGCACTTCGCCTGCTCTGCGGTGCGCGGGTCAAACCCGTCCTCTGAGGTGCCGTAGAGGTAGCCAAGCGCCACGTGGCCGGCCTTGTTGCAGATGGTGTCCGGGTCCACCTCGCGGGCACCGAGGGTGCGCATGAAGCGCTGGCCGTAGCCGTAGCCGAGGACGGCGTCGGTGCCGGTGTAGTGGGCGTTGAGGATGCTGGCGGACCCGGCCGGGGGGTCCGCGACGATGGCGGTGAGCCTGTCTGCCACGTGGGCGAGCGCCTGGTCCCAGGACGCGGGGCGCCCGTGGATGAGCGGGGTCGTCAGCCGCGCCCGGGGATCCAGGAAGACGCCGTTGTAGGCGGCGGTGCACTTCGCGCACAGCCGCCCGCGGCTGACCGGGTGGTGCGGGTCGCCGCGGACGTGGCGGATGGTGCCGTCCTCGCGGACCGCGACCTGGATCCCGCACGCGTCATAACAGTCACGCGGGCAGGTGGTGAGGACGGCTCGGTCGCCCATCGGCCAATCATGGCGGGTGGGCGACCGGTTGTCAGTGGACGATCAGGACGTCGCAGCGGGCGCCGTGGGCCACGGCGTCCGACACGCTCTGGCCGAGCAGCCGCTGCAGCTTGCCGACCTCGCGCGTGCCGACGACGATCAGGTCGGCCGAGCGCTCGCGCGCCGCCTCCAGGATCGACTCGGCCTCGTGGCCCACCGCCTCGATGTAGTCGGCGGTCAGCCCCTGGCCCTCGAGGTAGACATGCGCCTCGTGCAGCTCGGCGCGGTGCTCGGACGCCGTGTCCGTCGGGTCGGTCCCGATGGACCGACCCGATGCGGGAACCGTCACCGGCGCGACACTGGTGACGATCAGCTTGGCCTCGAAGGCCTTGGCCAGGGACGCGGCGCGCTCGAGCGCGCGCCGCGCGGGCTCGGACTCGTCATAGCCGACGAGGATGGTCTTGATCATGCGACCACCGCCGCGCCTGCCGGCGTGTCCATGAGCGCGGCCCGCTCCTCGGCGTCGGGCAGCTGGGGGACCTCCTCGCGCATGCGCACGCCCTCCTTGTCCTGGACGACGTGGCGCCACACGAACAGCACCAGCGAGCCGACGAGCACGCCGATCCCGATCCAGAAGTCGGTCCAGGTGCCGTAGCCGTTGAGGTTCGGAGCCAGGGCACCGACGACCAGGAACAGGAGATTCAGCACGCACAGGAACGCGGCGATGGGCAACCAGGCGCTGCCAACCTTGATCGGCCGTGGCCAGTTGGGCCGGTCGCGGCGCAACAGCAAAAAGCCGCTGAGCGCGAACACGTGGGCCATGACGTACCCGATGTTGCTCATGTAGAGGATCGCGAGGTTGGACTTGATCAGCAGCACCAGCAGGATGTTGACCGTCAGGTCCATCGTCATCGCCCGGGCGGGCACGTGGTAGCGGTTGAGCACGCCGAACTGCTTGATCGTCATCCCCGCGCGGGAGATGCCGAACAGGGCGCGGCCCGCGTCCGACGTGGACGAGGTCATGCTCAGCAGCAGGCTGGCGATGATGCAGATGGTGAAGAAGCTGGCGGCGCCGTGGCCGACAAGCGTGCCCATCGCCTGCGTGTAGAACTGGCCCTCGGCGCCGGTCGTGACGGCTTTGGAGACGCCGTCGACGCCACCGAGGCCCAGCGGCAGGAGGATGCAGACCAGCAGCATGAACGTGGCCGCGGAGCGCAGCGCCCGGTGGGTGTCCTTGATGGACTTGTACTCAGGCGCGAA
>DASXJW010000085.1:0-1604 GCA_036497165.1 Solirubrobacteraceae bacterium | reverse complement strand
GGTGTGGGCGTAGACGGCGGTCGATGCCGCGCCGAGCCCGACACCCACGGCGCCGCCCAGCAACGCGAGCAGCATGGCTTCGGTGAGGAATTGGATGCGGATGTGACCTTTGGTGGCGCCGAGCGCGCGGCGGAGCCCGATTTCGGAGCGGCGTTCAAGCACGGAGATGAGCATGACGTTGCCGACGCCGATGGCGCCGACGAGCAGGGAGACGGCACCGAGGCCGAGGAACAGGCTGCTGAGGGCGCCTTTGGCGTCGGCTTCGGCGACCAGCGCGTCGGAGGGTTGGGCGACGGTGACTTCGTTGGGGTGTTCGGGGTTGGCGGTGGCAGCGAGCACGTCGTGCACGGCGTTGACCTGGTCGGTGTGTGCGCGCAGGTAGACCTGGGAGGGGTGTCCGTCGAAGCCGAGGTACTTCTCCGCGGCGGGGTATCCGATGAGCACCGAGGTGTCGATTTCGGGGGCGAGCACGGCGGGGTGCAGGATGCCGACGAGGTAGAACCACTGCCCGCCGACCGCCGCCGGCTGCGCCGAAGTGGTCTGAACTTCTCTGAGGAAGATCCGCTCGCCGGAGTAGATGCGGTCGATGCCGAGGCGCCCGGCGGCGGCGGCGCCGAGCACGGCGACGGGTTCGCGGGCAGTGGCCGGGTTGAGGAACCGTCCCTGGGCCAGGGAGGTGCCGACCGTGTGGGGCAGGGTCAGGCTGGTGGCGTGCACGGACAGCGCGTTGCTGTTGATCGAGGGGATCAACGGGCTGCGGTAGGCGTTGACGTTGTGGACGCTGCCGGTGCCGTCCACGGCGCTGACCGGCCCGATGCGCGAGATCATGCTTGGCGCGGCGACCGGGAGTTCGGCGGTGTCGCCGCTGAGCGTCTGGCCGTTGGCGACGGTGAGCAGGTTGGTGCCTAGTTTGCTGATCTCGTTGAGCAGCCCGGCTTGGGAGGACGAGGACAGCCCGAGCACGGCAACGATCGCCGCGACGCCTATCGCGATCCCGAGCGCGGACAGGGCGGCGCGCAGTTTGCGGGTACGCATACCCAAGGCGGACAGGCGGGCCAGGTCCGCCGGGCGGATGCGGTGCGTGCCCAGCGGGGTGGCCGTGGTCATGGGCTTGCTCCCGCGCTGAGCGTGGGGTGGGCGGTGTCGGCGACTATGCGCCCGTCGAGCATCTCGACACGCCGGGGCATGTGCGTGGCGATGCGCTCGTCGTGGGTGATCACGACGATCGTGGTGCCGGCCGCGTGCAGCTCATCGAGCAGCGCGAGGAGGGCTCGCCCGGTGGCCTGGTCGAGGTTGCCGGTGGGCTCGTCGGCCAGCACGATCGCCGGTTGCCCCACCAGGGCGCGGGCGATCGCGACCCGCTGCCGCTGGCCGCCCGAGATCTGGGTCGGGCGCGCGTGCAGCCTGTCCGGTAGCCCGACCGCGGCCAGCGCCTCGATGGCGCGTTCCCGCCGCTGCCTGAGCGGCACGCCGGCGTAGAGCAGCCCGTCGGCGACGTTGTCGAGGAGGCTGGCGTGTTCGGCGAGGAAGAACTGCTGGAACACGAACCCGACCCGGCCCGCGCGCAGCGCCGCGAGCTGGCGGTCCGACAGACCCGCCAGGTC
>DASXJW010000084.1:0-3148 GCA_036497165.1 Solirubrobacteraceae bacterium | reverse complement strand
GGCCGACCTGCTCGACCAACGCTCGCTGGTGGATGCGCTGCGCGCGGCCAAGCCCGACGAGATCTACAACCTGGCGGCGATGTCCTTCGTCGCCGTCTCCTGGATCCAGCCGACGCTGACCGCTGAGTTCACGGGCGTCGGCGTCACCCGCGTACTGGAGGCGGTGCGCGAGGTCTGCCCCGATGCGCTCTTCTACCAGGCCTCCTCCAGCGAGATGTTCGGCAAGGTCCGGGAGGTTCCCCAGACCGAGGAGACGCCGTTCTATCCCCGGTCTCCCTATGGGGTGGCCAAGGCCTACGGCCACTTCATCACGGTCAACTACCGCGAGTCCTACGACCTGCACGCGACCAGCGGCATCCTCTTCAACCACGAGTGTTTGGTGTCCCATGCGCCGCTGGTGTGCCGGGAGAACGGCGTCCTCTCGATCAAGACTCCCGCGGATCTGGTTCCCGTGGCCTCGAAGGGCCGAAGCGTCCAGCACTTCGAGCCCAAGGGCCTGTTCGAGGTCTGGGATGGGATCGAGTTCACCCCCGTCGTGGCGATCACCGCCACGCGGCGCCGCGTGACCGACCGCGATCACCGGATCCTGTCCGTCGAGACGCGCGGCGGCCAGGTGGAGGTGACGGCCCACCATCACATGCTGTCCGACGAGCAGTTGATCGTCCGTGCCGATGCCGTGGAGGAGGGGGACCATCTCGCTTTGTCCGACGGCTTCCCGGACCGGTCGGATTGGACGCTGATGACAGAGGAGACGGCCGAACTCCTCGGCCTCCTATGCGCTGACGGGTGGGTCGACCGCGGAGGCGACAAGATCTGCTTCACCAACAACGACGACGCGCTGCGCGCCCGGGTCGCCGAGCTGTGGTCCCGCAGCTTTCTGGGCAGTTCGCACGACTGGATCGGCTGCTCGGGCTTCTCCGACAATGGCGTGGGCAAGCTCAACCTCACCGGGGGGCGCGGCCTGGCGCTGTGGCTCCGCGAGCAGCTATACACCCGCACCGGCCACAAGCAGGTTCCGCCGCTGGTCCTCAACGGCGATGAACCGGCGCAGCGGGCGTTCCTGCGGGGCTTTTACGCGGGTGATGGTCTCAAGCGCGGCAACGGCATGTCGTTCGTGACCAACAGCTCGGTGCTCGCCCAGGGCCTGTGCTGGCTCTACCACCTCGAGGGCCAGCCGGCCACGGTGTACGTCGAGCGCCGTGAGGCCGCCGTGTACTACCGGGTCAACCTCGCGTCCGCCGTACGGGTTGGCGCCAAGGGGGCGCACCTGCGCCGGGATCCGGCCGAGATCCGCCGCATCGTGGAGATCGCCGAGCCAAACGACGAGTGGGTCTATGACCTCGAAACAGAGAGCGGTGTGCTGTGCGCGGGCGTCGGGCGTCTGATCGTCCACAACTCGCCACGTCGTGGCCTGGAGTTCGTCACGCGCAAGATCACCTGGCACGCCGCGGCGATCAAGCTCGGTCTCGCGGACAAGCTCAGCCTGGGCAACCTCGACGCCGAGCGCGACTGGGGATACGCCAAGGACTACGTCGAGGCGATGTGGCTCATGCTGCAGCAGGATCGGGCCGAGGACTACGTGATCGCCACCGGCGTGGCTCACACCGTGCGCGATTGCGTGGAGATCGCCTTTGACCAGGTGGGTCTGGACATCGGCGATCACGTCGAGATCGACGATTCGCTCAAACGGCCGGCCGAGGTCGATCAGCTCATCGGAGACGCGTCGAAGGCCGAGCGCGACCTTGGGTGGACACCTCAGACCAGCTTCGAGCAGCTCATCCGCCTCATGGTCGACGCCGACCATCAGATCCTGTCCGGCCGCGGCCCGGCGTGAACCCGGGGCGCAGGCGCGCGCTCATCACCGGCCTCACCGGCCAGGACGGGTCCTTCCTGGCGGAGCAACTGCTCGACGACGGCCATGAGGTCATCGGGCTGGTGCGCGGCGGCCCCGAGTCCGGGCTGGGCTGTGCGGCGCACCTGCGCGGTCGCGTGGGACTGATTCCGGGCGACCTCCTCGACCCCGACTCGATCGTGTCCGCCGTCGCCGAGGTGGCGCCGGAGGAGCTGTATCACCTCGCCGCGCCCACGTTCGTCCCCGCCTCCTGGGAGGAGCCCGCGCGCACGATGAGCGCCATCGCGGCCGGCACGGCGATGGTGCTCTCCGCCGTCGGCCGGCACTCCCCGCACACCCGCGTGCTCGTCGCCGGCTCCAGCGAGATGTTCGGCGACGCGCCGGAGAGCCCTCAGCACGAGGACACCCCCTGCCGCCCGCGCACGCCCTACGCCGCCGCCAAGCTCGCCGCTCACCAGCTCGTCGGACTCATGCGCGAGCACACCGGCGGCTTCGCCTGCTCGGCGATTCTCTACAACCACGAGTCCGAGCGCCGGCCGGTCAACTTCGTGACCCGCAAGATCACTCGCGCCGCGGCATCGATCAAGCTGGGGCTCAGCCACGAACTCACCCTCGGCGACACCAGCGCGACCCGCGACTGGTCCTACGCTCCCGACATCATGCGGGGCTGCCGGCTCATGCTCGGCCAGGAGCATCCGCGCGACTACATCCTGGCCAGCGGGGTCGGCCACACCGTGCAGGAGTTCCTCGAGGCCGCATTCGCGCACGTCGGGCTCGACCCGGCCCGCTACGTCCGCACGGACGAGGCCCTGATCAGGCGCTCCGAGGACACCTGGCCCATCGGCGACGCCCGGCGGGCGCGCGCAGAGCTCGGGTGGAGACCGACGCTGAGCTTCGAGCAGCTCGTGGCGCGCATGGTCGATGCGGACCTGGCCGAGCTGAGCCGGGCCTCGGCCCCGACGTCCGAGTAGTCGGCGGAGACGCCGGGGGCATGTATTAGCCTGCTTGGCGTGCCCCCGACGACCGACGCCCTTCGCCGCAGCCCACTCCACGATCGGCACCGGGCCGCGGGCGCGAAGCTGATCGAGTTCGCGGGCTGGGAGATGCCCCTCCAGTACCAGGGGATCCGCGCCGAGCACGAGGCCGTTCGCACCCGCGCCGGGGTGTTCGACGTCTCGCACATGGGCCAGATCGAGACGGCCGGCCCCGGGGCCCAGGCCCTGCTCCAGCACCTGTTGTCCAACGATCTGCGCCGGCTGCCCGAGGGCGGGGCGCAGTACAGCGTCATGTGCACGC
>DASXJW010000083.1:0-8300 GCA_036497165.1 Solirubrobacteraceae bacterium | reverse complement strand
GCGTTTGACGCCGACGCCGACGCCGCGGTGGCCGTGCTGCACGGGGAGGGTGGTGTGTTCTGCGCCGGGGCCGACCTGGAGGCGGCCGGGACCGAGACCGGCAACCGGGTCCAGGACACGGGCGACGGCCCCATGGGACCGACGCGAATGCGGCTCTCCAAGCCGGTCATCGCCGCCATCGCCGGCCACGCCGTGGCCGGGGGCCTCGAGCTGGCGCTGTGGTGCGACCTGCGCGTCGCCGAGGAGGACGCGGTCCTCGGGGTCTTCTGCCGCCGCTGGGGAGTGCCGCTGATCGACGGCGGGACCGTCCGGCTCCCGCGGCTGATCGGGGTCTCCCGCGCCCTGGACCTGATCCTCACCGGGCGGGCGGTGGGTGCGGCGGAGGCCGAGCGCATGGGCTTGGTCAACCGCGTCGTGGCTCCGGGGACGAGCTTGGCCGCCGCCCAGCACCTGGCCGCGGTGCTGGCCCGCTTCCCCCAGACGTGCCTGCGCGAGGATCGCCTCTCGGTGCTCGAGCAGGAGGGACTGGGCGAGGCCGAGGCGCTGGCCGCCGAGCTGGCGCACGGGCGGCGCTCGCTGCTCGAGGTCGGGGAGGGCCTGGAGCGCTTCCGCTCAGGCGCCGGGCGTCACGGGGCCTTTGACTGAGCGGCAGCCGAGCGACTTCGCCCATGTCCGCAGGTGGGCGCCGTGCGGGAGGGTCAGACCCACGGCCGGATCGGTCTCCACCAGCTCGGTCGGAGCCGTCCGGGCCCGGGCCCAGCGGTGACAACTCTCGTCGAACTGGTCGTCGATCCAGGCCAGCGGCCGGTCTGGGCCCGCGTAGGCCTCGATCGCGCCGAGCTTCCAGTGGCGCGGTGCCTGCGAGCCGTCAGCGGGGGCGAAGGTTAGGTGGCGCAGCCCATGGGGTAGGCCCAGCGCGAGCGGCAGGTACTCGTTGGCCTTCTCCTCCCAGCCGCTGCACCACACGAGCTCGAAGTGCTCCTGGAGACCGCCGAGCAGCTCGGCGGCGCCGACGGACAGGAAGTGCGGGATGCCGTCCACGAGGGCAAAGCGCCCGGGAGGGGGTTGCGCCGTGTCAAAGCCGAACAGCGAGATGACGCCATCGATGTCGATCAGCAGCAGCGGCGGGTCCATAGGCGGCACATACCCGAGCTTAATGTGGCTCCGCCAGCGTGTCGATCAGCCCGCCGGTTTGAGACTCATGCGTCCAAATACCGCTGGACGCGGGGATTGCCGCTCAAGCCCCACCGGCGAATGCCGAAAGAGATGCGTGAGGCGTTTCGGCCTCACGCCCACTCTTTCGATCCAGGCTCCTTAACTTAATGACACCAGTCCTTGGCATCCTGCTCGCACTCGCCTGCGCCCTCACGACGAACGTCGGCTTTCTGTTCAAGCATCGGGGAGCGTGTGCGGCGCCCGCCGTGGACATCCGCCACCCGCTGCGTTCGGCCAGGGCGCTGTTCGCCTCCAAGCTCTTCGCGATCGGGATGCTCATCGCCTCCGCGGCCTGGATCTTCCATGTGGCCGCCATGGCCGTGGCTCCTCTCTCTCTCGTCCAGGCCGTTCTGGCCGGCGGCGTGGTCCTCCTGGCCGTCATGGCAGAGCGCACCTTCGGCCTGAGCATCTCGCGCAAGCAGTGGGTCGGGATCATCCTCACCGCGGTCGGCCTCCTGCTCCTCGGCGTCAGCCTCCCGGCCGCGCACGGCGCCCATTCGCACTACTCCGTGCCGGCCATGATCGGCTTCGAGGGGGTTCTGCTGGCCGCCGGCAGCCTGCTCATCGCCGGCCCGCGCATCGGCGCTCCCGAGGAGCACCACGGCTTCATGCTCGGCGCCGCCGCCGGCATCCTCTTCGGCGTCTCCGACGTCGCCATCAAGGCCATCTCCGGTCTGGTGGGCGCGCACGGCGTGCTCGGGCTGGTCAGCCCGTGGACGGTCGTGACCGTGATCGCCTCGGTCGCCGCCTTCTACGCGTCGGCCAAGGGCCTGCAGGACGGGGACGCCGTTCCGGTCATCGCCGTCACCGGCACGGCCGCCAACGTCTCGGGCATCGTCGGCGGGATCCTCGTCTTCGGCGACCCGCTCTCGACTCACCCGGTGATGTTCGGGGCCGAGATGTTCGCCTTCGCCCTCGTGCTCTTCGCCGCCTGGCTCACCCCGGCCCCGATCCGGGCCGCCGGGCCCTCGGTCCACGGCACAGCTCCCGTCGCCGTCGCGTAGCCGTCGCAGAGCGCGGCGGACCGGCGCGGCTCTCGGAGTCGTGACGCGGATGCGGGTAGTACAACCCGTGAGCCGTGACCTCGCCGATCATCTCCGCCGACGACCTCGACCCGGATAGGGTCACGCTGTTGGACGTCCGCTGGCAGTTGGCCGAGGGCGCCCAGCCCGACCTCTACGCCAGCGCCCACATCCCCGGGGCGGTCTTCGTCGACCTGGACCGGGACCTCTCGGCGCCGCCGGGAGCGCGTGGGCGCCACCCGCTGCCCACCCCCGAGGACTTCGGAGCCGCCATGCGCGCCGCCGGCGTCAGCCAGGGAACCCGGGTCGTGGCCTACGACGATGCCAACGGCCTGGCCGCCGCCCGAGCGTGGTGGCTGCTCCGGTACTTCGGCCACGACCAGGTGGCGGTCCTCGACGGGGGGCTGACGGCATGGATCGGTGCCCGCGGGCAGTTGGCCGAGGGCGACGAGACGCCCGAGCACGAGGGCACTTTCCAGGCCCGCCCCGGCGCCAGGCCGATCCTCGATGCGGACGCCGCCGGCCGCCTGGCCACCACGGGCGTCCTGCTCGATGCCCGGGCACCGGAGCGCTATCGGGGCGAGACCGAGCCTCTGGACCGGGTGGCCGGCCACATCCCGGGCGCGCGCAACTGGCCGATGGCCCGCACCCTCGACGAGGACGGACGACTGCGATCGCGGGCTCAGCTGACCGAGGCCTTCGCCGAGCTCGCCGACACGGCCGTCGGCGCCTACTGCGGATCGGGGATCACCGCCGCCCACACCGTGCTGGCGCTCGAGCTGGCGGGGATCGAGGCGGCGCTGTACCCCGGGTCGTGGAGCGAGTGGGTGACCGACCCCGACCGGCCGGTCGCCACCGGCGACGAGCCCTAGCTCCTAGCCGCTGCGCGACGCGCCTGGCGCGGCAGCAGCAGGCGATCCTTGCTGCCCCAGGCCACGGTGACGGGCACCGGGATGTCCCCCTCGGCCGGGAACTCGTACGCTCGCAGGGAGGTCAGCGTCTCGTCGAACCATGGCGCTTGCGCCAGGGCGCGGGTGTTCTCGGCGGCCTCGTCTGCGGACAGGCGCTCGGGCCGTGCCACGAAGAGGCTGAGGCCGAGCCGGCGACGAGTGGCCGTCGCGAACATCGTGCGCGCGTAGTCAGCCCGCCCATCGAGTTGCCGGCGACGTGCGGCCGCTCGACGCCCAGCTCCGCCAGGAACGCGGTCACGAGCGCCACCAGCGAGGCGGTTCCGGGCGGAGTTCCCGGCGGCGGCCTGGCGGAGGAGCCGAACCCGGGCAGGTCCACGGCGATGACCTGGCGGCGCTCGGCCAGGCGGCCGATGACCGGCTCCCACATCTGCCACCGGCTGCCGATCCCATGCAGGAGCAGGAGCGGCTCGCCGCGGCCAACACGGTGGTGGTTGAGCTGCACCGGCGCAAACCTACCGACACGCAAGGCGCTGCGGCCGACGCCGAGCCAGCCCGCCCCCGGCCTCGCGGGAGGGCAACCAAAATATCCGATTAGGACAAAGACTGGCACGCGATGACGCCAGGACGGCCAATTGATCGCCGACGGTCCGCACACTACCGTTGTACGAATCGGCTAAGGCGATTTTCGGAGGAGATCTATGGCAAGCACCCAGGAGCTAAGCGGTACGGAGCGTGGCACGCTCCAGGACCTCGCCCGCCGTCATCTGTGGATGCACTTCACGCGCATGTCGGGCTACGAAGATCACGAGATCCCGATCATCGTCCGCGGCGAGGGCTGCTACGTCTACGACGAGCACGGCAAGCGCTACCTCGACGGCCTCTCCGCACTGTTCTGCGTGAACATCGGCCACGGCCGCGCCGACGTCGCCCAGGCGGGCGCCGATCAGGCCAAGGAGCTGGGCTTCTTCACCAACTGGTCCTACGCCCACCCGCGGTCCATCGAGTTGGCCGCACGCATCGCCGGGCTTGCTCCGGGCGATCTCAACCGCGTGTTCTTCACCAGCGGCGGCTCCGAGGCGGTGGAGTCGGCCATCAAGCTCTCTCGCCAGTACCACAAGGTCACCGGCAACCCGCTCAAGACCAAGATCGTCGCCCGCGACATCGCCTATCACGGCACGAGTCTGGGCGCGCTCGCCGCAACCGGCATCACCAGCCTGCGCACCCCATTTGAGCCGCTCACCCCGGGTGGCGTGCACGTCCCCAACACCAACACCTTCCGCATGTCCCACGGGTACAGCGAGAAGGAACTCGCCGAGGCCGTCGCCGAGAAGATCGAGTTCGAGGGGCCGGAGACCGTGGCCGCGGTCATCATGGAGCCCGTCCAGAACGCCGGTGGCTGCTTCACGCCTCCGGAGGGCTACTGGCAGCGCGTGCGCGAGATCTGCAACGAGTACAACGTCCTGCTCATCTCCGACGAGGTCATCTGCGCCTGGGGCCGGCTGGGTGAGTGGTTCGGTGCCCAGCGCTACGACTACGAGCCCGACATCATCACCACCGCCAAGGGCCTCACCAGCGCGTATGCCCCGATGGGCGCCTTGATCGCCTCCGACAAGGTGGCCGAGCCGTTCATGGAGGGGCTCAACAGCTTCACCCACGGCTTCACGTTCGCCGGGCACCCGATCTGCTCCGCGGTCGCGCTGGCCAACCTCGACGTGATGGAGCGCGAGGGCATCATCGAGAACGTCCGCGCCAACGAGGGCGCGTTCCGGGAGATGCTGGACTCTCTGCGCGACATCCCGATCGTGGGCGACGTGCGTGGCACCGGCTACTTCCACGCCATCGAACTGGTCAAGGACCAGGACTCCGGTGAGCAGTGGACCGATGAGGAGTCAGAGACGCTGCTGCGCGGCTTCCTCTCGGGCGAGCTGTTTGAGCGGGGCCTGATCTGCCGCGCCGACGATCGCGGTGACCCCGTCATCCAGCTCTCGCCGCCGCTCATCGCCGGGCCCAGCCAGTTCGACGAGATCGAGTCGATCCTGCGTCCTGTCCTCTCCGAGGCCGGCGAGCGGATGCACAAGCTCTCGGGCGGCGGCCACGTGGCCGCGCACACCCGCCCGAGCGCGTAGGCGACACGAGGCGACCCCGGGGCCCGCGCGACAGATGCTGACGGTTCGCGAACTGCTGCGCGGGCTCGACGTCCGCCTGGTCTCAGGCGAGGAGGCGATCGACGCCCCTGTCCGCTGGGTGCACATCTCCGAGTTGCAGGACCCCACCCCGTGGCTGTCGGGCGGTGAGGTCCTGCTGACGACCGGGATGGCGCTGGAGACCGCCGAGCACCAGCGGCAGTTCGTCGCCCGGCTGGCCGATCACCAGCTGGCGGGGCTGGGCTTCGGCGTCGGCTTCGGCCACGACGAGATGCCGGCCGCGCTGGTCCAGGCCGCTGCCGAACGCGACTTCCCGGTATTCGAGGTGCCCTACGAGGTCCCGTTCATCGCGGTCACCGAGGCCGCCTTCACGCAACTGGTCAACGAGCAGTACGCGGTGCTGCGCCGCGCCCTGGCCGCCCACGAGCGGCTCGAGCGCGTGGTCCTCTCCGAGAGAGGGCTCGAGGCTCTCGCGGGAACGCTGGCCACCCTCATCGGAGCGGCCGTCCTGGTCTTCGACGCCCGCGGGGAGCCGCTGGTGCAGCGCGCCTTCCGCCGCACGCTCGAGCCCGATGAGGTCGCCGCCATGCAGAGCGAGCTGTGCGAGCGCCGGCGTCTGGGCCGCGCCTTCCTGCCGTCGCACCCGGGCCTGGCCGACCGGTCGCTGGCCCTCCCGGTAGCGGCCGAGGGCCCGCCGGGCAGCGTCGTCGCCGGCGCTGAGCCTGGGGGCGAGCGCCTGCCCCAGGCGTGGCTCGTGGCGATCAAGGACGGCGGCGGACCTCTGTCTGACTTCGATCGGCTCACCCTGCATCAGGCGGTCACCATCGTCGCCCTGGAACTGCTGCGCGGGCGCGTCGCCGGCGACACCGAGCGCCGCCTCGCCGGCGACGTCCTGGCCGCGCTGGTGGGTGGCGAGCTGACCGGGGCCGAGCTCTCGCGTCGTCTGGAGCCGTTCGGCCTGTCCGAGCGCGTGGCGGCGATCGTGGTGCCACGGCCCGACGGGGCGAGATCGAGTCGCGCGTCCTCGGCTCCACTGGAGGACGCGCTCGCCCAGGCGCTGCGCGACGAGGGGTCGCCCGGGCTGGTCGCGTCTACCGGAGCGCTCATCTGCGGACTCGTCCCGGGGCTCGAGGAGGGCGAGCTGTTCGCGCTGGGGGGGCGGGTCGCGGCCCGGCTCAAGGCGGCCGCCGGCGCGCCGCTGGACATCGGCGTGGGCAGGCCGGTGGCGGGCGCCGACGCCCGCCGCACGTTTCACGAGGCTCGCTGCGCCGTCGAGGCGCTGGCCCTGGGGGTGGGGGAACCCAGTCCCAACGGCACGTCGGTCAATGGCACGCCCCGCGTGGCCACCTATAAGGACCTCGGCTCCTTCCAGCTGCTGCTGTCGCTGCAGGAGGATGAGGCGCTGCGGTTGTTCTGTGACTCAATCCTCGGCCCGATCGAGGCCAGCGAGGGACACTACGGAGGTGAATTGATGCGTTCGCTTGAAGCGTTCATCGAGGAGAACGGGCAATGGGAGCGAGCCGCGCGGCGGCTGTATTGCCACCGGCATACGCTGCGCTACCGGATCCGGCGCGTGGAGGAGTTGACGGGCCGCGACCTGTCCTCGGCGCGTGACCGGATCGAGTTCTGGCTGGCCCTGCGGGGCCGGGAGCTGGTGGCATGAAGGTCGGGGTCCCCACAGAGATCAAGACCGACGAGTACCGCGTGGCGCTCACGCCCGCGGGCGTGCGCGAGCTGACCGATGCCGGCCACCAGGTCGTCGTGCAGAGCGGGGCCGGGGAGGGCTCGGCCATCGCCGACGAGGCCTACGTCGCCCAGGGCGCCACCATCCTCCCGGATGCCGATGCGGTGTTCGGCGAAGCGACGATGATCGTCAAGGTCAAGGAGCCCCAGCCCGTCGAGGTGGAGCGCCTCAAGCCCCACCACGTGCTCTTCACCTACCTGCACCTTGCCGCCGACGAGGCGCTGACGCGCGGCCTCATGGAGTCCGGCGCGACCTGCATCGCCTATGAGACGGTGGAGGACACCAAGGGCCGGCTGCCGCTCCTGGCGCCGATGTCCGAGGTCGCGGGCAAGATCGCCACGCAGGCTGGCGCCTTCATGCTCGAGAAGCCGCTGGGCGGGCGGGGGATCCTGCTCGGTGGGGTCCCTGGCGTTGCCGCCGCCAACGTCATGGTCATCGGCGGAGGAGTCGTCGGGATGCACGCAGCGTTCATCGCGCTGGGCATGGAGGCAACGGTGTTCGTCTATGACCGCAACATCGATCGCCTGCGCGAGCTCGATATCGCGTTCGGCGGCCGCGCGGACACGTGCTTTGCCACCGTTCTGTCGATCGAGGAGCGCCTGCCCGACGTCGACCTCGTCATCGGTGCCGTCCTCGTGCACGGCGCCAAGGCACCGCACGTCATCACCCGTGCGCAGCTGGGGCTGATGAAGCGCCATGCCGTGCTCGTCGATGTCTCAATCGACCAGGGCGGGTGCTTTGAGACCTCCCACGCAACCACACATTCCGACCCCACCTACGAGGTGGACGGCATCACGCACTACTGCGTGGCCAACATGCCGGGCGCCGTGCCGGTCACCTCGACGTACGCGCTCACCAACGCGACGATGCCCTACGTCCTGCACCTCGCCAACGGGGGGGTACGCGGCGCGCTGGCTGACAATCCCGGCCTCAAGCTCGGCGTCAACGTCGCCAACGGCGACGTGACCTATGCGCCGGTCGCCGAGGCCGTCGGGGTCCAGGCCGTCGACGTGGACGTCGCCCTGGCGGGGGTGCCGGCGTGATGGCCGGCGCCCGCCCCGGCACCGGGCGAGTCCCAGCGCCCGTGCGCGCCCCGGCACCCATGCGCGCCTGCTAGCCTCCGTCGCCGCATGCCGACCACCAGTCAGTTGATCCGCAAGGGCCGCCAGGCGCCCAAGAAGAAGCTGGCCACCCCGGGCCTGAAGTCCGGCAAGGGCCGCAAGAAGAAGGTTGCCGCTCCGCAGCGCCGCGGCGTGTGCACGCG
>DASXJW010000082.1:0-14292 GCA_036497165.1 Solirubrobacteraceae bacterium | reverse complement strand
CGGCGGTTTGAGAGGCGACTGAGCCCGAGCACTGCGGCGCCCGCGATCGCCACGGCGATCGCCGACGCCCACCAGGGGACGCCGAGCGGCCCGATCAGGGTGAAGGAGAAGACGGCAGTCAACGCGATCTCGACGCTGATGATGGGGACCTCGGCGGCCAGCAGCGCCGGCACCTGCGGGCTGTCGTCCGGGGCGGTACGGCGCAGCGCGGCGATCCGTGCCGCGACCCCGAGTGAGCCGTTGATGATGCTGGCGAGGTAGCCCACGCCGGCGGCGCGGAACAGTGGCCGGCGCCCGACCGTCGCGCCGGTCGCTCGCACACAGACGTGCCATGCCTCGGTGCGGGCGATCAGGGCCACGAGCTGAAGGAGCACGACCAACGACAGCATCCAGATCGGAGCCGCGTGGATGGCGGCGGCGAACTGGCCCCGGCGTCCCGCGAGCTCGGCGCCCAGGGCGCCGGCGACCACGCCGGCCCCGAGGATGCTGACCACGGCCCGTCGGGGAAGCGACGGCCGCCGCGAACGACGGTGAGTGAACCCTGGGATGATCAGCCGATCAGCGCGAGTTGCTGCGTCTGGCTGCGGCCGTCCTGCCCGGCCCCGGTGCTGCCGGCGGGTTCTGGTTGGCGCGCGCGGCGCGGCGGTCCGCAGCCTCCTGCTTGAGCTCTGCCTGCTTGGTCGAGAGCGACGCGATCTCCGCCGCGCGTCGCTCAGCGGCGTTGCCCCGAGGGTGCGTCGGTCGCGTGGACACGGTCACCTTGTTCCTGACAGCCATCATTGTTCTCCTTCGGTCATTCCAGATTCACCTGACAGGCGCGCGCGCACGTGCGATTGACACTCACGAGCGGGTCTTGCCTGGCAATTCGCGTTCGCAGGCTGGGCAACTGCCGTTCATCACCGGATCGTCCAAGGCCGGGTTACCGGGCTCGAAGTACACCCGGTGGCGGCCTTCGCCGAACACCCGCAGGACGTGTCCGCATTCACAGCGGTACTCACCGCGTCGTGGGACGGTTTCGGCAGCGTGCCGTGCCACCTTTCGGGTGGCGGGCGCCTCCTGTGTTGCGGTGGCCATGGCCAACCGCCTTTCTGCCCTTCTGGCTGAAAACGTCGCCCGGGAAGCGAGAAGAGCAGGGCTCTCTGAGCGTAACCACGATCGTACCAGAAATTCGACCGTCGCGATCGGATCTGGGCGGTCACGCCGGCGACGGCGCGAGGCAGCCACATCGTCGGCCGCGGTGGGCACGCTGCCAGGCGGCTGGCCCCGCGGGTCTCGATCATTGCCGCAAGCTCCGCGCCTCAGCGCGACAGCGCTTCGGTTGCATTCGGGCTCGAGGCTGAAGTCACCCCCACGGGGTCAGCTCCCTCCCTACGCTACTCCCTCACCCGGCTCTGCACAATGACCATGTGACCGCGGGTCCGGGCTGTGGACTCTGCCGTCTCAGCGCGTGCGAGCGCGGTACGGTTCTCGATCGGGGTCCGGTCCGTCGGAACCGACCCGAAGGTGTCCAGCGGAGGAGGGTGGCCAGTGCAGACGATGAGCCCGCTCGACGCGTCCTTTCTTCACGTCGAGGACGCAGTGACCCACATGCACCTCGGCTCGGTCGGGCTCTTCGAGGGTCCGGCGCCGGGCGCCGCCGAGGTGCGCACGGCGATCGCGGCCCGGCTGCCGCTGGTCCCGCGGTATCGGCAGAAGGTGCGGTTCGTGCCGCTGGCCCTCGGGCGTCCGGCGTGGGTCGACGATCCGTATTTCAACCTGGACTACCACGTGCGGCGCACGGCCCTGCCGTCGCCCGGGGGCGACGAGGAGCTGCGCGACCTCGTGGGGCGGGTGATGTCCCAGCAGCTCGATCGCGCCAAGCCCCTGTGGGAGATGTGGGTGATCGAGGGACTTGAAGGAGGGCGGTGGGCGGTCATCTCAAAGACGCACCACTGTCTGGTCGACGGCGTCTCGGCGACCGACCTGATGAGCGTGGTCATGACCCGCGAGCGCGATCCCGAGCCCGTGGCGGCCGGGACCTGGTCGGCGGCGCCGGAACCGAACGCCGCCGAGCTGGTCACCCATTCGCTGGCGCTGCGCGCGACGAGCCCGGGCGAGGCGGTGCGGACGGTCCTCTCGGCAGCACGAGGTCCGCGGCGCGTGGCGCGTAAGGCCATCGACACCACCCGCGGGGCGGTCAACCTGCGCTCGCTCCTCAACCCCAATCCGGCGAGCTCGCTCAACGGCCCGATCGGCCCGCATCGCCGCTGGGCGTGGGCGCGAGCGCGGCTGTCAGAGGTCAAGCAGATCCGCGCGGACCACGGCACCACGATCAACGACGTCGTCCTGGCGGCGATCACGCACGGTTTTCGCGAGCTGCTCCTCTCCCGCGACGAGCCGGTGGACGGACGGATGATCCGCTCCCTGGTGCCGGTCTCGGTGAGAGCCGAGGACGACCATGGGACCTACAACAACAGGGTCTCGGCCATGTTCGCCGAGCTGCCGATCGGAATCGAGGACCCGGCTGAGCGGCTGCGCTCGCTCCATGAGCAGATGCAGGACCTCAAGCAATCGGGGCAGGCGGTCGCGGCCGAGCGATTGACCGCGCTCAGCGGGTTCGCGCCCGCGCTGCTGCTGGCGCTCGCCGGGCGAGCCGGGACGCGGTTGCCCCAGAGCAGCGTCAACACCGTCACCACCAACGTTCCCGGCCCGCAGCAGCCGCTCTACCTGGCCGGGCGACGCATGCTCGAGGCCTTTCCCTTCGTGCCGCTCGGCGGCCGCGTCAGGGTGGGCGTGGCGATCTTCTCCTACGACGGGGGGATCAACTTCGGCGTGACGGGCGACTTAGACACCGCGCCAGACATCGGCGTGCTGTGTGACGGCATCGAGCACGGGATCGCCGAGCTGGTGAGCCTCACGCCGGCGCGCTCGGGGGCCGCTGCGGCCACGCAGTCAGGTCAGCCCGCCGCGGCTTCTCCGTGACGTGACTGCTCAGGCCGTGACGGTCGTCAGCGCGGGGGCGCCGGCGTCGTCGGGGACCTGCTCGACCCCATGGAGGGCGCGGACGAGCAGCTTGAGGAGCGCGGCTCGCTCGTCGGGGGTCAGCGCTTCGAGAACCTGGTCCTCGATGGCGTCCATGCCGTCCCGGGCCCGCAGTAGAGCCTCGCGGCCGGTGTCGGTGATCTGCACGCGGTGGCGGCGGCGGTCCTCGGGATCGCGGCGACGGACGAGATAGCCGCAATCCTCGAGCTCGTTGAGGAGCAGGACGACGTTCTTGGCGTCCATGCAGAGGGCGTCGACCAGCTCCTGCTGGGGCGCCCCGTCGTGGTCGCCCAGGTAGCTGAGGGCCATGAGGTGACGCAGGTCGATCCCGAGGAGATCGGGATTCGCGCGCCGCATCACCTGCTTGGCCAATCGCGGCAGCAGGATCATCGCGCTGGGGGGGCCGGGACAGTTCATCTGATCGGCCATTGTAGCGGAAATTTCGGCATCGTGCCTGCTGGGCAAATAGTTACCGGATTGTAATTGATTCCTGAAGCATGGATGATCCGTGCTAAGGTCCTCATCACCCCTAGCCGGAAGGACCTGATGAGCATCACCACCCCAGATACGTCCCTTACTCGCCGCCCCAACCGATGGGCCGTCTTGGCGCTCCTCGGCGTCGCTCAGCTGATGGTCGTGCTGGACGCGACCATCGTGAACATCGCGCTGCCGTCAGCGCAGCGGGCGCTTCACTTCTCCACTGACAACCGGCAGTGGGTCATCACCGCCTACGCCCTGGCCTTCGGCAGCCTGCTGCTGCTCGGCGGCAAGCTCGGCGACCTCTTCGGGCGCAAGTGGACGTTGATCGGCGGCCTGATTGGATTTGCGGGGGCCTCCGCCATCGGCGGCATGGCGCAGTCGTTCGGGATGCTCGTCGGCGCGCGGGCCCTGCAGGGAGCCTTCGGCGCGATCCTGGCCCCCTCGGCGCTGGGACTGCTGACCGTGACCTTCCAGGGATCCCCTGACCGGCCCAAGGCGTTTGGCATCTTCAGCGCGATCGCGGCCGGCGGAGCGTCGGTCGGGCTGCTGCTCGGCGGGGTGCTCACCCAGGCCATCTCGTGGCGCTGGAGTCTGTACGTCAACCTGGCGATCGCCATTCCGGCCGCCATCGTGGCGATTCGGCTGCTGCAGAACGAGCGCCAGCCCCACCGGGCGCGGATCGACTGGCTCGGCACGGTGCTCTCCTCCGGAGGTCTGTTCGCTCTCGTCTACGGCTTCTCCAGCGCGGAGACGAGTTCATGGTCCAGCACGGCGACGATCGTCTCGCTGGCCACCAGCGTCGTGCTCCTGATCGCCTTCCTCGCGGTGGAGCGCCGCGTCGAGCATCCGCTCCTGCCGCTGCACATCGTGGCCGATCGCGCCCGCGGCGGTGCCTACGCGACGATCGCCATCGCCGGCTCTGCGGTGTTCGCCGTGTTCCTCTTCCTCACCTACTACCTGCAGCAGAACCTGGGCTACTCGCCCCTGAAGACGGGTCTGGCCTTCCTGCCGATGACCGTGATGATCGTCCTCACCGCGACCACCGTGCAAACGCGGATCCTCCATCGCACCGGTGCCCGGCCGCTGGTCATGACCGGGATGACGCTCGGGATCACCGCCATGCTCCTGTTCACGCAACTGGCCCCGCACGCGTCCTACATCACCCACGTGCTGCCCGGCCTGCTGCTCACCGGAGTCGGCATGGGCTGCGTCTTCGCCCCCGCCTTCTCGACCGCGACGCTCGGGGTCAAGAACAGCGATGCCGGCATCGCGTCGGCGATGGTCAACACCTCCCAGCAGGTGGGAGGCTCGGTGGGCACCGCCCTGCTGAGCACGATCTTCGCCAGTGCCGCCGCCAGCTTCGCGTCGGGCCACGCCGCGACCGCCGGCCTCGCGAGTGCGGCCTCCATCCACGGCTACACCACGGCGTTCGCATGGGCCGCGGCGCTCTTTGCCGCCGGGCTGCTCGTCGCGATCGTCGTCCTCCCGCGGGACGGCGCCGCGCGGGCCCGGGTCGCCCAGGCCCAGGCCGGCGCCGACCTCAACCTCAGCCTCGAAACCACCTGATCGGAGCATGTGACATGGCTACGCCCTCCACTCACATCGAGTCCCCCGACCGAAACCTCACGCCCAGCGCGCCGAGGACCACGTCCCCGGATCGCCCCGACGCCACCCGCCCGGGCGGCCGGGTGGGCGGGGTGGGCAGGGTCCGAGTCCTGCGCCGGTGGTCGGTGGCGGACCTCATCGCCCGCGCCGGCGGCGTGCCGCGAGCGTTCGCGTGAGCGGCGGGGGGCGAGTCGGCCTGATCTGATCGGTCGCGTCCGCCGTGTCCGCCACCGCTACCCCCAATACCCCCACCGCCCCCGGTTCTGCGTCCGCTTCGCCGCGGGAGACGCCGGGGGCGGTGGCGGCTCTCCCCACCACATCTCCGATCAATCGCAACGATCTGCGCCGGAGGCTGCTCACCGTGGTGGTGCTGGCCGTCTGCGTTGCCACCGTGGTGATCGCGGTCCCCGATCTTCGTCCGGTGGTGCGGGAGATCGCCGACATCGACCCGGCGCTGGTGGCCGCCGCCATCGCCCTGGAGGTGGCGTCCTGCCTGAGCTTCGTCGTCATCTTCCGGCTCTTCTTCGCCCCGATCCCGGCGCCGGTCGCACGTGAGATGGCGTGGTCGCAGATGGGATCAGGCGCACTCCTGCCCGGCGGTGGCGTCGGCTCGCTGGCGGTGGGCGGTTGGCTGCTTCACCTCGCCGGGATGCCCACCCGGCAGATCGTCCGGCGCTCGAGCGGCCTGTTCTTCCTCACCAGCGCGATCAACGTGTTCGTGCTCGGCGCCGGCGGGCTCGTCCTGCTGCTGGGGATCGGAGGCGGTCCTCACGATCTGCTGCGCACGGGGCTGCCGGTCGCGGCCGCCGTCATCGCCGTGGTCGTCGTGCTCGGCCTGCCGAGAGTCATGCGCCGCGTCTCCGGGCGGCTTCCGGCCCCGGCCTGGCTCGAGGACATCGGTACCGGGATTCCCGCCGCCCGCGATGCGCTGCTGGCGCCCAACTGGCGCCTGCTGGGGGCGTTGGGCTACCTCCTGTTCGATATCGCGGTGCTGTGGACCACGTTGGCCGCCGTGGGCCCGGCGCCCCCGGTGGCGGCACTGGCCGTCGCCTACCTCGCGGGATACCTCCCCAATGTGGTGCCCATCCCGGGCGGCGTCGGGATCCTCGATGCCGGACTGGTCGGTGCGCTCGGGCTCTATGGGCTGCCCCTGACCCACGCCGCCGCGGCGGTGCTCGTCTACCACGCGATTGCCTTCTGGATCCCGACGCTCGGCGGGACGCTGGCGTACGCCCGTCTGCGCCCCCGTCTGGCCTCGTCCCGGACCGAGCCCGCCCCTTCTGGGATGTTCGTTGAGCTCTCCGGCACGATCCTCAGGCAAAACGGCTCCGAGCACGACTAAGTCTTGTCTGCAATGCGCGCAACAGCGGGCCCGATCCGGGGGGCTCGCGGTTGCCAAGTGCCAAGGGAGACCCCCATGCCCCGTCCCGTTGACCTGCCCACCCCCGCCGAGCACCCCAGCCTGGAGGTGCACCATCGCGACTGCGGCGATGGCGTCTGCGTCGTGACGCCCGCCGGCGAGATCGATCTCGCGACCGCGCCGCGGCTGAAGTCGTCCCTGGTGGGGCTGCTGGGAGAGGGCGTCACCCGTTTTGTGGTCGACCTCTCCGCCGTGCGCTATCTGGACTCCACGGGGCTCGGAGTCCTGATCGCCTTCTCGCGGCGGTTGGGCGATGACGGCGTCATCGCGCTGGCCGAGCCGCCCTCCTCCGTCTCCGCGCTGCTCGAGATCACCGGTCTTGACGCCACCTTCGACGTCTTTGCGACCGTCGACGAGGCTCTGGCCCGTCTCCAGGGCCGAGACCGCGCGGCCGCTCAGCCGGCCTTCAGTGCCGATGCCACGATCGTCGCCGGCCTCGCCGCCACGGCGCTGCCCTTCGCCGAGTCCACGGCGGATGAGCTGCGGCGCTGGATCCGCGTCCTGAGCAGCCAGGGCGAGGCCGGGCGCGCGCTCCGTCGCGTCGGCCTGACCGACACCGAGGTCGAGCTCTCCTCGACCAGCACCGTCGCCCCCGAAGCCCACGCGGAGTCGGTCACGCGAGTGACCAGCGCGGCGACGGCCATCGCGGCCGACCGCGAGGCGCCCAGCGTGAGCACCGTCGATCTGCTGCTCGCGGTGATGATGGTCTACGGCGAGGTGTTTGACCGTGAGCTGCGGTCTCACGGCACCAGCTCGACCGCCCTGATCGAGTGCCTCAGCACCAGCGCCGATCCCGTCGGCGCCGGCTGACGCGACCCCCATCCCATTCGCAGCGGTTCGCAGGCCATCGCCGGGCTCCGGCGCTACGGTGACGGCATGCGACTGCTGCCCGTGCGCGGCCGGCCAGACCGAGCCGAGAGGTGAGCGTCTACGTCGATCACGCCTTCGCCTTTGGTGAGTGGGGGCGCTGGAGCGGAGGCGGCCACCTGCAGGCCGACTCGCCGGACGAGCTGCACGCCTTCGCGCGGCGGATCGGCCTGCGCCCCGAGTGGTTTCAGTCCCGGCCCGGTCGTCCCGAGAACGACCACTACGACCTGACCGAGGTGGGCCGGACCCTCGCCCTCGAGCTGGGCGCGATCGCCGAGGACCGCCGCACCGGCACCCGGCGCCGGCAGGCGATCCGGGGCGCTCGGGCGCGGCCTCGCGCGGCGATCCATCCGGGGGGCGCGGCCTCGGCGGGTTGAGCGCGACGCCCGGGGGGGTGGGTCACGTGAGGGCCTGCGGGCCAGGACCTGCGGGCCGGTGGCCTGCAGGCCGGGGGCAGCAATCGTCCCGTGAGACAGCGCGCTGGGGGTCGGTGGGGCGTTTGCCGCCGTGTGGGGCGGAAACGTCCCGGGGCACCCTGGCGGCTTGGGCGACTGGGACGTTGACTGCGCTAACGGCAGCGAACGTCCCACACGCCCCCGGCAGGCGCCAGTGCGGGACGTTTGCGCCCCGTCAGCGTCACCGCGCCAGCCCGGCCTCGGCGTCCATGGCGCAAAAGTACGCTGACATCAGACCCGACTCCGGTTAGGCTCCATAACCATGGACCGGCTGGCGGCGTCCCCGCTGCGGGTGTTCGGGGGTGACGACGACAACGAACTGCTGGGCGCGTACGTGCCGACGCTCGTCCTGCAGTGGCTGCGAGACCAGCCGCAGGAGCGTCATCGCGCGCTCGACTGCACGCTCGTCTTCGCCGACATCTCGGGGTTCACGCGGATGACCGAGATGCTGGCCGTGCAGGGCAAGGGCGGCGCCGAGGAGATGGCCGACCTGATCAACGCCACCTTCGCGCCCCTGCTGGCAACCGCCTACGAGTACGGGGCCGGGCTCATCAAGTGGGGCGGCGACGCGGCGCTGCTGCTCTTCCAGGACACCGGTCACGCCGCGCGCGGATGCCGCGCGGCCCACGAGATGCAGCGGGTGATGCGCGCCACCGGCAGCCGGCGCACGAGCCGTGGTCCGCTGCGGCTGCGGATGTCGGTCGGCGTCCACAGCGGCATCTGCGATTTCTTCCTCCTCGGCCACCAGGACCATCGCGACCTCGTTGCCGTCGGCCCCGCGGTGACCACGTTGGCGCATATGGAGCACCTCGCCGGCCCGGGGCAGACTGTCGTCAGCGACGGCACCGCCGCGGCGCTGGCCGCCGCCGGGCTTCCGCGCCCGCCCACGGCACTGGCCGACGGCTGGCTCCTGCGCCGCGCCCCCGAAGCCCAACCGCTCGAGGCCCCCGTCCAGATACTGGACTTCGCCGGGCTCGATCCCGGCGCGGCGCTCTGTCGCAACCTCCGCGAGCATGTGCTGGGCCGCGGGCTGGGGAGCGAGCACCGGCACGCCGCCGTCGGCTTTTTGAAGTTCAGCGGGATGGATCGTCTCCTGCGCGAGGGTGGCGCGGCCGGCACCCAGGTCGCTCTCGATCACGTCATCGCCACGCTGCAGGCGGCCGCCGCCGCCAACGAGGTCACCTACCTCCAGGCCGACATCGGACCCGATGGGGGCAAGGTGCTCCTCTCCGCCGGCGCACCACGGCGGGTCGGGCGCGACGAGGACCGGATGATCGCGACGCTGCGCGCGGCGCTTGACGGCGCCGGCGAGATCCCGCTGGCCGCGGGCGCCACCTCCGGCCGCGTCTTCTCCGGCGACTATGGGCCCTCCTACCGCCGCGCGTACTCGCTGATGGGCGACTGCGTGAACCTGGCGGCGCGCCTGGCCCAGCACGCCGCGCCCGGCGAGCTGCTGGCCACCCGAGAGCTCGTGGCCAACTCGAGCGGCCGGGTGGCGGTCACCGAGCACCCGCCCTTCCTGGCCAAGGGCAAACGTGCCCCCGTCCACGCGCTGCGCATCGCCACGGCGACCGCCGCCAATGAGACGTTCGACAAAGGCTCGTTCAAGGGGCGCGACGAGGAGCTCGCGTCGCTGCTCGGCGCCGCGCGCGCCGCCGCCGACGGCCTGGGGCAGGTCGTGGAGGTTGTCGGCGAGCCGGGCATGGGCAAGTCGCGGCTGCTCACCGAGCTCGAGGCGGCCGCCGACGCCGAGGTGCTGCGGCTGGACGGCGACGTGTACGCCGGGACACGACCGTACGCGCCGTTCGAGCGTCTGCTCCGCGACCGGTGGGAGGTTCCCGCCACGGCCCCGCCGGCCGAGCTCGCGGTCCGCCTGGCCCAGGTCGTGTCGGACCGAGCTCCCCACCTGTCGCCGTGGCTTCCCCTCATCGCGGTCGTCGCCGGCGTCGAGGTCGCGGACACGCGGCAGGTGGACGAACTCGACGCTGCGCTGCGCAAGCAGAAGCTCGAGGAGGTGACCAGCGAGCTCCTGGGCCTCCTCCTGCCGGGGGCGAGGATCCTCATCTTCAACGACGTCCACCTCATGGACGACGCCTCGCGCGATCTGATCGCGCGCCTCGCCGCCGATACCGGCTCGCGGTGGTGGCTGGTCGTCGTCAGCCGCACGCCTGACTCGCCAAGCCCGCTCCCGGGGGAGACCCCCTACGAGCGGATCGAGCTCGGAGCTCTCGGCGAGGCGGTCGTCGCCGACATCCTGGCCCAGGCCACAGCCGAGTCGCCCCTGCCGCCCCAGCGGCTGGCCGAGCTCGCTCAGCGCGCGGGCGGCAACCCGCTGTTCGTCCGTGAGCTGGTGACACAGCTGCAGACCGGAGCCGATCCCGACGCGCTGCCGCGCTCAATCGAGGACGCCATCACCATGCGCATCGACCGCCTGTCCTCGGCCGATCGCCACACCCTGCGGTCCGCCGCCGTGCTCGGCATGGAGGTCGAGGTCCCGCTGCTGCGAGTGCTGCTCGGCGCCGACGGGGACTCCTGGGACGCCGATCCCCTGGCCCGGCTCTCGGAGTTCCTGGAGCCGACCGGTCCGGGCCGGTACGGCTTCAGCCACCAGCTCGTCCGGGCCGTCACCTACGAGGGGCTCCCGTACCGCCGCCGGGCCGAGCTGCACAGCCGAACCGCCGCTGCGATCGAGCGGGCGGCCGGTGATCAGGCCAACCGACACGCCGAGCTCTTGTCGATGCACTGCTTTTACGGCGGCCGGTTCGCCGAGGCCTACGCGTACGCGCGCCTGGCCGCGCAGCGCGCCCGGGCACGCTACGCCAATGCCGAGGCCGCCGAGTCCTATCGGCGGGCGCTGGCCTCCGCGGGCCGCCTCGCGCAGGTCGACACGATCGTGCTGGCCGAGGTCGAGGAGGCGCTCGCGGAGATCTACGCCGAACGCGGCGAGATGGCGGCTGCCGATGTGACGCTGAGACGCGCGGTGCGCCGCGTCCGCGACACGCCCCTCCCGCTCGCGCGGCTCCAGCTCAGGCTCGCCGGCCTGCGCGAGACCGCGGCGCGCTTTCGGGCCGCGTTCCGGTGGGCCGATCAGGCCGAGCGGACGCTCGCCGGGCTCAACGGGCCGGAGGCGCGCGTCATCCGCGGCCAGCTCGCCACCCGCCGGGCTCGCCTCAACTACCGCAGGGCGCGCTACGACGACGCCATGTCCTTCGCGCACGTGGCCATCGCCCTCTCGGGCGCGGATGATCGCGCCACGCTCGCCGAGGCGCTGGAGTACGCCGACCTGTGCGCCGTCGAGCTCGGCCTGCCCGCGGGCCGGCGCGCCGAGCAGGCGCTCGCAATCCACGAGGAGCTCGGGGACCTGGCGGCGCAGGCTCGCGTTCAGAACACCCTGGGGATGCTCGCCTACCATCGCGGCGACTGGCCCAAGGCCCTGCAGCACTACGCGGCATCCGAGCAGGCCGACATCCGCTGCGGGAAGCTGTGGAACGCGGCGACGCCCGCGGCCAACCGGGCGGAGATCCTCGCCGACCAGGGGCGGCTGGAGGAGGCACGGCTGGCGCTGGAGAAGGCGATGCTGACCTGGCGCGGTGTCGACGCGGTGTCGATGATCGCCTTCGGTGACTACCAGCTGGGGCGGATCGCGGCGCGCCTGGGCAACACGGGGGAGGCGATGCGCCGGTTTGACGCCTCACGCCGGCACTTCAGCGCGCTGGGCGAGCTCACCGAGGTCGTGGTCGTCGACGCGCTCACCGCCGAGGCCCTGTCGCTCGCCGGCGATGACGAGGCGGCCCTGGAGCTGGCCGACGCGACCCTCGCCCGGGCGGAGGCGCTCGGAGGTGTCAGCGCCATGACGCCGCTGCTGCACCGGGTCCGCGGGGCCTCGCTGCAGGAGCTGGGGCGCGCAGCAGAGGCCGAGCGCGCCCTGCGCGAGGCGCTGGACGCCGCCCGCAGCCGGGTTGCCCGCCACGAGATCGCCTTCGCGCTGGCGGTGCTCATCGACGAGGCGATGGCCGATGACGACGCCGAGGAGGAGGCGTGGCGCGCCGAGCTCGCGCAACTGGGTGAGGAGCTCGGGATCGAGCCCCGGCCGCGGTGGAGCAGGCGCCCCGCCCGGGCGTGAGGGCCCGGGCGGTCACCCGCAGATGTGGATCAGCCGTGCGCCTTGGGGTCGCTCGCCGTCGTCGTGAATGACTCCGTGTACGTCGCCGGCCCGCTGTCGGTGGCGGGCGTGAATGTGGCCCAGGTGTCCTCCGAGGCGTTGACGAAGTTGATGCACGGCGGGACGGTCACGACGAAGTTCCCATGCGACTCGCCGTTGGTGAAGTCGTTGTCGTCGTCGTTGTCGTCACAGTCCGGCAGGTTGCCGTAGAAGAGGCCGTCAGCAGGGTTCAGCGTCGCCGGCTGGTTCGCGGCCGTCGTGAACGACGACGGCGAGCCGAAGCAGACGTTGCCGACGCTGAAGGGGTCGGTGTTGGTGTGTTCGTCGATGGCCGCCTGTCCACTGAGGGTGAGCGTGACCGTCTTGGTCCCCCCCGAGTTGGTCACGTTGAAGACGAGGGTGTGCCCGGCACCCACCTTCGTGCAGGAGGTCGGCGGCGTCTCGTTGTCAAAGAACGCCTGCACCGTCTCGGTCCCAGACGCCGGCGCAGCCGAGCTGATCATCGTGCTGGTGGTGCCGTCACTGCTCGTGGCCGTCGTGGTGCACTGTCCGCCGCCGGCTGGGCAGGTGTTCTGCGTGCCGACGAACACGTTGGCCGTCCCGCTGCTGGGCTTGGTGAACAGGCCGCCCGAGTAGGCGGCGACGATCGTGTTGGCTCCCGCTGCCAGCGCCGACGCCGGGACGGTGATCGTGGCCACGCACGGCTCCCGGCGCAGCAGGCACTGCAGCTTGGGCTTGATGGTCCCGAGCAGGGCGCCGGTGGTGGAGTCGGTGAACTTGACGTTGCCCAGCGGCCCGACCAGGAAGCCGGGCAGGATGTTCGCGGTCAGCGTTGTCGAGTCCGCGGGGCCGAGAACGCCCGGCGACGCGGTGAGCGTCGTGGTCGTCGGCACGCGGAAGTCGCGGGCCATGCTCGGCGCGGCGGCCGCGCCGAACGCAGCGACAACGACGGCAGTCATGGTCGCGATCAGCGCGAGCCGGCGACCGGCTCGCATGGAGTGTCCTCGCATCTTGTTTGGCCCCCCTCCCGGCGCGCAGCCGAGAATCTCGCATTCAGCTACCCGATCCCGGACCGATCAGCCCGGTCCTGCGCCCCTCAGCCCCGGCGGCCGAGCGGGTGTCCGCGACCAACCTACCGGGTCCGGCGAGCTTTGTGGAGCTTTTCCCTACTCGGGAGCTGCCGGCCGCGACGCGGGCGGGACTGGGCGGGTCAGTGCGAGCGCGCTGTGGCGGTCACGCCGGAGGGTCGTTCCCGATCCGCGCGTGCCTCCTGGGGCTCGATCCACAGCGTCTCGACGAGGATCACCCCCAGCGAGAGCAGCGGGATCGCGATCAAGACGCCGATGAGGCCAAACAGCGCGGCCATGATCAGCAGACCAAGGGCGACGACGCTGGGATGCATGTCGACGGTGCGAGCCATGATGAGCGGCAGGATGAGGTTGCCCTCGATCTGGTTGACGACCAGATAGACGATGAGGACGAGGACTGCCTTGGTGGGGGACTCGGCCAGCGCCGCCATGATCGGCGGAATCGCACTGATCACCGATCCATAATTCGGTATGACGGTCATGAAGGCGGAGAACACGGCGAACCCGATGGCGAAGTTGAGCCCGACGAGCTCCAGGCCGACGAACAGCAGGCCGCCGAGCACGAGCATGTCGAGTCCCACGGCCGCCATCCAGCCGAGCCAGGCCACGCGGACTCGGGCGATCGCGTCCCTGGCCACCGGACGGCGCGCCGGAGGGAGCAGGCGCAGGAAGCCCTCCACCAGCGCCGTCGGGTTGATCGCGATCAGGAACGCGGCAACGATGATGAGCAGAAGGCCGAGGAGGATCTCCGCCAGCGTCAGGCCAATGTGTTCGACGGGACCCGCGAGCTGCGCGGGATGGTGCAGGTACCCGTCGATGAATCCACTGAGCTGTGAGGAAAGGCTGCGGGTCGAGCGGCCGGTGAGCCCGTGAAGGTAGCGATCTGCCTCTGAGAGGATCGCCGGCAGGCGTTGGGCGAACTGCCTGACCTGGCTCACGAACTCCGGCAGCACCGCGAAGCCGAGCCCCACCAGCACCGCGAATGCAGCGGTCAGCGCTGCCGACGCGCCGAATGCTCGCGGGAGACCGCGCCGCTCCGCGAACGAGGCGGCAGCGCTCAGCGGGAGCGCGACGATGATCACGACCAGCACCACCAACACGAGCGTCAGCAACTGCTGGGCCACCAGCGCAGCCAGGGCCAGCGCCGCGGCCAGTCCCACCGTCCGGTAGACGACGGTCGGCGTCATCTGCGCC
>DASXJW010000081.1:0-33560 GCA_036497165.1 Solirubrobacteraceae bacterium | reverse complement strand
CTCGGCAAGGACTCGGTGACCGACGACAGCGAGTACGTCACCGGCGGGATGGGCCTGATCGGCACACCGGCCAGCCACGCCGCCTTCGCCGAGTGCGACGGCTTCCTCATCGTCGGCTCGGCCACGCCCTACCACGAGTTCTGGCCCTCACCGGGGCAGGCGCGGGCGGTGCAGATCGACATCAACGCCGACCGCATAGGGCTGCGCTACCCCGTGGAGGTGGGCCTGGTTGGCGACACGACGACCGTGCTGCGCGAGCTGATCCCCCGCCTCGAGCGCCACACCGACCGGTCGTTCCTCGAGACCGCGCAGGAGAACACTCGCGAGTACTGGCGGCTGCACCGGGTGCAGGCCGCGGACCACCGCCGCCCGATGCGCCCCCAGACGGTGACCGAGGCGCTCACCGACGCGCTGCCCGACGGCGCGATCGTCACTGGCGACGCCGGGACCGTGACGATGTGGTCGGCGCGCCTACGGCTGCGGCGCGGCATGAACTTCTCTTTCAGCGGCACCCTGTGCACCATGGGCTCGGCGCTACCCTACGCCGTCGGCGCGCAGATCGCCCACCCCGAGCGGCCCGTCGTCGCCTTCATGGGCGACGGCGCCCTGTCGATGGGTATGGGCGAGCTCGCCTCGCTGGCCCAGCACCGGCTGCCGATCACCGTCGTGGTGCTGCGCAACGACTCGCTCGCCCTGGAGATCTGGGAGCAGAACGCGCTGCTGGGTCACCCGCAGATGGGCAACGACCTGCACCCGGTCGAGTTCGCCGCCGTCGCCGAGGCCTGCGGCCTGCGCGGTGTGAAGCTCGAGGACCCGGCCGAGGCCGAGAAGGTCCTCAGCGAGGCGCTGGCCCACGACGGGCCGGTCCTCGTCGAAGCCCTCGTGGACCCGCACGAGGCCCCGTTCGGCGAGAGCCTGCTCTCCACCCATGCGCAGCACCTGGCCCAGGCCTTCCAGGCCGGCGAGCGCGACCGGACGCCGATGGCCCGCAGCCTGCTCGAACCCGGCCGAATGGCACAGTCGCCGAACCTGGAAACGGTCGCCGACGACCTGCGTCGCTACATCTGACTCTCACCAACTCCTGAACCCGCCGTGGCCCGGACGAGAGACGCTGGGCGCAGAACGAATAGCCGCACCCGTGCAGACGTCCTCCTGAACGACCACGCTCCCGAATTCGGGCCGGAAATATGACTCAGCCGCACTCCGGCCGGTGCCGTGAACAGCTCCTTGATGAGGTAGTTCTCCTCGTCGTCCAGCGCCGCCGAGGGACGAGGATCCCAGCGTGCGCTGAAGACGATCATGTCCGCCGCCGTCCCGAGGTCGAGGCCGTCCTTCCACTCGGTGCCGAACGCTCGGGATGGTGTTGCGCCAGGCGCCCCAGGGTGGTGTCCCGCGATCGTCAGGTCGTGGCAAGGTGCCCGGCGCTTCACGGTAGAACGATCGGCGGTGGAGGCACCGAGAGAACCGCCCGGTCCACCCACCGGGGCGCTGAGCGAGCCCGCACACCTCGGTTGCGACCAGCCGGGCGACGACCCCAGGCCTCTGTGGCCGATCAGCTCACCCCGAGACTGCCGATCGGATCGCTCGCCGAGCCACCCGCGTCCCAGTCACGAGGCGACGAGTGGCTGTCTACGTGTGCACGGATGAGGAGCTCGACGTGAGTTGTGAGGAACTCGAGGTGGCGGTGGAGGCTGTGGCGCGGGCCTCCGCGCTGATCCGCTCGCGCTCGTACGGCCGGGTGGAGGAGAAGGGCGACCACGACCTCGCCACCGATGTCGATCACGCGATCGAGGCGACCGTGCGCGAGTTCTTGGCCGTCGAGACCCCAGACGTCGGGTTCCTGGGCGAGGAGGACGGCGGCGGTTCCGGTGGTGTTCATTGGGTGCTGGACCCGGTCGATGGCACGTCGAACTACGTGCACGCACTACCGCTGTACGCCGTATCGCTCGCTCTCGTTGACGACGAGGCGACGCGCGTCGGCGTCATCGACCTTCCGGTCGTCGGCGAGCGATACGCTGCGGTGGCCGGGGCAGGCGCTCAGCGGAGTGGCAAGCGCATCGCTGCCGCGCCCACCTCGCGATTGCGGTCCGCGACCATCGCGGTCGGCGACGGGATCCTCGGCGCCCATGCTGAAGCTGATCGGCTTTCGCTCGCCCGTGCTCTTCTCGGGGAGGTCGAACGCGTCCGGATGCTCGGTTCGGCGTGTGTCGACCTCGCGTGGGTCGCCTGCGGTCGCCTCGACGCCGCGATCCTGCCCTCGAACAAGCCCTGGGATACCGCCGCGGGCGTCCTTCTTGCCCGCGAAGCCGGCGCAGTTGTCGTGGATGGTTCAGGCCAGCCACACACGCCGCGGTCCGCCAACACCCTGGCGATCGCGCCGCAGCTCCTCGATTCGGTGCTGGCCCTGACGCTGCCCTGATGTGCATGACCGACGGGGGCTTCGGGGCGGCCATGTGGGCGCCGAAGTAGCCGCGACAGCGCGCCTACGGCCCGCTCGCCAGGCCGGACCGTCGCGACTGCGCGCGCTTCACCAATGCAGGTAATGCGCAGAGCCAAGACCGTCGTCCACCGCAGGTCCTCGGCGACTCAGGGCGAGCGGCGACCCGATCAGGACTCGTCGAGGACCAGCTCGACCAGCGGCACCGTCGTGAAGAGCTCCTCGTCGGTGAGGCCGGGCCTGCGGATCAGGCGCGAGATGACCGGCGTGAGCGCTTGCCACGTCCTCGGGTGGCGGGCCCGGTAGGCCATCAGGTGCGTGCGCGCCTCGTCCGGGTCGAGCGGCCGGGCCGAGCCCGGGGCGGCTCGCATGCGGCCGACCCACACCCGTACCCGGGGCGCCCGGCGGACGTTGCGGTACCAGTCGGTGGCCTCGCCCCGGCCGGCGGCGACGACGTAGCGGTCCCGCGACGGGTGAATGACGACCTCGAGCACGACGAGACGCGGCTGCCCGCTGCGGCGCCCGGTGTGCTGCAGCATCAGGAGCCGCTCGCCGAACAGCCATCCGTACCCGGCGCGGAAGAGCCCGACCGGGGCGCGGGCCACCTTCCGGGCGATCCGGGCCCCCGCGGTGGTCGGCACGATCCGACGCTAACGGGGACCGGCCCGGCCCTGCTAGCCTCGTCCCGCTCGTGCTCTCGTGGCGAGTCATTCCGGGTGCACCCCCCGCGCCCTCCGCCTTCCGGCTGGGCCTCGGGTGCGTCGCGCGTTCGCCTCTCCCCGTGACGTGGTCGGCAGGGATCGAGCCGCGTTCCGCGTCCGGAGGGAGTTCCACCGATGGTCGACGAGCGCCGCCGGCGTCCGAGCAGACGCTTCGCCCGTCGCGTCCGCCACCTGGCGGTCCTCGTGGCCACACTGGGGTTGGTGGGCGGGGCGTACGCGCTGTTCGTGCCCCACGTCGCGGTGGCGCGCGCCCAGGATCCGGCCCTGGTCCGGGAGGGTGAGGCCCTCTACGACACCTCCTGCATCACGTGCCACGGCAGCAATCTTCAAGGCATCCCGAACCGGGCGCCGAGCATCGTCGGTGTCGGTCAAGCGGCCGTCTACTTCCAGGTCTCCACCGGACGCATGCCGCTCGCCGAGCAGGACGTGCAGGCCCAGCGCAAAGCCCCGCGGTTCACGCCGGCCCAGATCGACGCGCTCGGCGCCTTCGTCCAGGCCCACGGCGGCGGACCGCAGACCCCGGACGTCGCCGACGGCGCGCTGGTCGGTAGTGACATCAGCCGTGGCGGCGACCTGTTCCGGCTCAACTGCGCCCAGTGCCACAACTTCACCGGGCGCGGCGGGGCGCTGTCCGAGGGCAAGTACGCGCCGCCGCTCGACCCGGCGACACCGCGCCAGGTGTACGCGGCGATGCTGAGCGGCCCGGCCAACATGCCGGTGTTCTCGGACGGCTCGATCTCCCCGGACGAGAAGCGCGACATCATCGGCTACATCGACTCGATGAAGTACAACGGAGCCAACAGCCCGGGCGGGCTGCGGATCGGTGGGTTCGGGCCCGTCGACGAGGGGTTCGTGGCGTTCGCGGCCGGACTCGCCGTGCTCGTGGCGTTCACGCTCTGGGTGGGCTCCCGGCGCTGAGCGCCGCCGGACCCGCCACGTGGACGCGGACGGTTCAGCTCCGCTTCAGCTCCGCTCGGCGAGCCGCCGCCGCTGGGGTTCGACGGTGTAGCGGGGGTCGGCCGCCGAGGCCTTGCCGGCGAGGAACACACCGAAGCGGGTCAGCGCGGACGACGCCATCAGTCCCGCCCCGCACAGCGCCGACGCCAGGCGCGCCCGACGACCGCCGGCCACGCCCAGGGCCTGCGCCGTCAGGGCCCCGACCGCGGTGCCGACCTCCCCGGCCCGGACCAGGCGACCCGACCGGCCCTGCTCGTAGGGCTCGGCGACCATGCCCAGCCGCCGCTGGAGCAGCCAACCCGCGCCGACCTCCAGGACCGCACCCAGCAGCGCCGTGCGTCGCGCGGGACCGGCCTCGTCGACGGGCGCGGCGAGCATCCCGAGCCCCGCCGCCGCGGTGGCGCCGGACCCGACGAACAGGAACGGCATCTCCCGGTAGGCGTCGTGCCAGGCGGGCACGGCGGTGTCGCTGATGAGCACGGCCGTGTACGAGGCCACCGCCGGTCCCAGGACCGCGGCGGCGAGGGTGGCGGTCCGTCCCGTCCGCGGCAGCACCCGGATGACGTCGGTCGCGGCCGCGACCCCGGCGACCGGGCCGTAGGCGGACAGCAGCCACGTCCCGACGCTCATGGGGGAGCTCGGCTTGAGCACCCGGAGCATGTGGAGGAAGCGCGCCGGGCGGCCCAGGTCGTGCACCAGTGCCACGAGGGAGACCCCCACCGCGCCGAGCGCGGTGACCTTGGTGGCCCGGGCCAGGGCGGGGCGACCGGTGAGCTCCGCGCCCGCCGCCAGCACCGACGAGGCACCGGCCAGACCCCCGAGGTAGAGGTAGCCGCCGATGTCACGCGTCTCCCAGGTGACCTGGTTGAGGATCGGCAACCCGTAGTAAGAGGTGCCCACGCCCGTGTCGACCGCGGGCTGATCCCCCGGCGCCCGTCCCGGGCGGCCGGCGTAGACGCCGGTCACGGCCTCGCGCTCGGGGCGCACCCCGCGCAGACCCGAGCGGGTGACGTCGGAGCTGCTCATCGCCGCTCTCCGCCCCGACCCGCGTAGGTCGCCGCGATCCCCGCCAGCAGCGTCGCGGCCGCAACGGCGGCGTGGCGCCACATCGAGGGCAGGTCCCGGGTGGTGTCGACGGGGTCGGGCGGCAGGCCGTAGACCTCGGGCTCGTCGAGCAGCAGGAAGAAGGCCCCGTCGCCACCGACGCCGTCGTCCGGGTCACGACCGTAGAGCCGGGCGTCGCTGACCCCGGCCGCGTGCATCGAGGCGAGGCGCTCGTCGGCGCGGGCCCGCAGCTCGTCGAGGGGCCCGAACTGGATGGAATCGGTGGGGCACGCCTTGGCGCAGGCCGGCTCCGCACCCACCGAGAGCCGGTCATAGCACAGCGTGCACTTCCACGCGCGGCCGTCCTCCTCGCGCTTCTCCAGCACGCCGAACGGGCACGCCGACACGCAGTAGCCGCAGCCGTTGCAGATGTCGGACTGCACCACGACCGTCCCGTACTCGGTCCGGAACAGCGCGCCGGTGGGACAGACCTCGAGGCAGGCGGCGTCCGTGCAGTGCTTGCACACATCGGAGGCCATGAGCCACCGCAGCCCGTCGCCCTCCTGGTAGGTCTGCACGCCCGCGTCGATCGCCGCCTCCCGTTCTGCGGCCTGCACGAGCGAGGCGCCATCCTGGACGCCGGCCGGCACCTGCTGCTCGACGAAGGCGACGTGACGCCAGCGGTCGGCTCCGAGGTGGACGCTGTTGTCGAACGAGTGACCGGTGAAGCCCTCGTTCGCCATGGGCACGTGGTTCCACTCCTTGCAGGCCACCTCGCAGGCTTTGCAGCCGATGCAGATCGAGGTGTCGGTGAAGAACCCCATCCGGGGCTTGGCGCGATCGCCGTAGGAGTCGGGCCAGCTGTGGACCTGGAGCTTCACGACTGGATCCCCGCGCGCCGCCGGTACTCCTGCACGAGCTCGAGCCGGGCCCGTCCACGAGGCCGGCGCCCGGGCCGGATGTCACACGTGGCCGCCTTGTACTCCGAGATGTGGACGTTGTTGTCGAGCACGATCGACAACAGCTCGTTGCCGGAGTCGCCGGTGGCGATGCCGTTGCCGCCCCAGTGGTAGGGGACGCCGACCAGGTGCATGGTCCGGCCGCCGACCTTCAGGGGCTTGATGCGCGGCGTGACCAGGACCCGCGCCTCGACCGCGGCGCGCGCGGTGACGATCGTCGCCCAGTTCCCGTTCTCGAGATCGCGCTCGGCGGCGAGCTGGGGCGACACCTCGCAGAAGAACTCGGGCTGCAGCTCGGCCAGGTAGGGCAGGGTGCGCGACATCCCGCCCGCGGTGTGGTGCTCGGTGAGCCGGTAGGTGGTCACCACGAACGGGAACACCTCGGAGCCGGGATGGCCGGCGGATGGGTTGTACAGGTTCTCGGGGCGCTCGAACACCTGTCGCGTGGGGTTTTGCTGCTGGGCGTACAGCGGATTGGGGAACGGCGATTCGTGCGGCTCGTAGTGGGCCGGCAGCGGGCCGTCGACCAGGCCGGTGGGGGAGTACAGCCAGCCGCGGCCGTCGGGATGCAGGATGAACGGCTTGTCGCCGGCGATGGCCTCCATCTTCGTGGCGTCGTCCGGCGGGGAGTAGTCGGGCGCCTTGGTCGGCGGGAAGTCAGGTGAGTCGCCGAACGACGCCCACGACCCCTTGTCGGCATCCCACCAGATGTAACGCTTGCGCTCGGACCAGGGCTTGCCGTCCGGGTCCGCCGAGGCCCGGTTGTAGATGATCCGGCAGTCCTTGGGCCACGCCCACCCCCACTCAGGCGCGATCCAGTTCTGATCGGTGTGCGGCTTGCGGCGGGCGGACTGGTTGACGCCGTTCTTGTAGACGCCGCAGTGGATCCAGGAGCCGCAGGTGGTGGAGCCGTCCGGCTTGAGATGGTCATAGCTCTCCAGGAACGACCCGTCAGCGGCGCGCCCGGAGATCTCCTGGAGGATGCTCGCCGGGTCGGGCTCGTCGTACGGTCCCTGCAGCGGGTAGTCCCACATCAGGTCGAGGATCGGCCGGTCCCTGGGGTCGTCCGAGCCGGCGAGCTTCTCGCGGATGGCCTTGCCCAGGTGATAGATCCAATGGGTCTCCGAGCGCGCGTCCCCGGGCGACTCGCAGGCCTTGTGGCGCCACTGCAGCAGGCGCTGCGTGTTGGTGAACGAGCCGTCCTTCTCGGTGTGAGCGGCGGCGGGCAGGAAGAACACCTCGGTCTGGATGTCCTCGGCGCGGACCTCGCCGGTCTCGTGCTCGGGAGAGTCCTGCCAGAACGTCGCCGACTCGACGAGCTGGAGATCGCGGACCACCAGCCACTTGAGCCGCCCCAGCGCCAGCCTCATGAGCTTGGAGTTCGCCGAGCCGACGGCGGGATTCTGCCCCACGCACAGCATTCCCTCCAGGCCGCCGTCGAGCGCCTTGAGCATCATGGCGTAGTGGGAATGGTCGCCGTCGATGCGCGGCAGGTGACCGAAGCAGAACTCGTTCTCCTCCGTGGCTGCGTCCCCCCACCACGCCTTGAGCAGCGAGACGATGTACGGGCGCAGGTCACCCCACACGCCGGTGTCGGGCCCGTTGAGCTCCACGAACTTGTCCAGCGAATGGTGGCGCTGGGGGTGGGGCATCGGGATGTACCCGGGGAGGATGTCGAACAGGGTCGGGATGTCCGTCGATCCCTGGATGTTGGCGTGGCCGCGGAGGGCCAGGATCCCGCCGCCGGGGCGGCCGATGTTGCCCAGCAGCAGCTGAACGATCGATGCGGCGCGGACGTTCTGGACCCCGACGGTGTGCTGGGTCCATCCCACCGAGTAGACGAGCGCGGAGGTCCGCTCGCGGCCGGAGTTCTCGCATAGCGCCCGCGCCACCATCACCAGGTCTTCGGGCGAGCAGCCGCAGATGTCCGCAACGGCCTCCGGCGTGTAGCGGGCGAAATGACGCCTGAGGACCTGGAGCACGCAGCGCTCGTGCTGCATGGCGTTGTCCACGTCGGGTGGGTCTCCGCCGCGAAGCCGCATTCCGTGCGCGCCATGAGCCTGATTGCCCGAGACGTCGGCGGTCTGCTCGTTCGTGCCCGCGGCGGTCGCGCCCGAGGTCCCGTTGTAGCCCCACGTGCTGATGCCGTAGGCGCTGGTCTCCGGGTTCCAACCAGAGAAGAATCCGCTGGCATCTTCGGTGTCTTGGTACTCGGGCTTGAGGATGACCGGGCCATTGGTGAAATGGCGGACGTACTCCTCGAAGACGCCGTCGTGGTTGAAGATGTAGTTGACGAGCCCACCCAGGAATGCGATGTCGGTGCCGGCGCGGATCTGGACGTGATGATCGGCCATGGCGCTGGTCCGGGTGAACCGGGGGTCGACGTGGATGACCTTGGCCCCCCGCTCCTTGGCCTCGACCACCCATTGAAAGCCGACCGGATGCTGCTCGGCCATGTTCGAACCCATGATCAGGATGCAGTCCGAGTTCTGCAGATCCTGCTGGAACGTGGTGGCGCCGCCGCGCCCGAGCGAGGCCCCCAGACCGGGGACCGTGGAGCTATGTCATATGCGGGCCTGGTTCTCGACGGAGACCGCGCCCATCGCCGTGAAGAACTTCTTGATGAGGTAGTTCTCCTCGTTGTCAAGCGTCGCGCCCCCGAGGAAGTGCAGGCCCAGCGTCCGCTTGAGCGACTCGCCGTCCTCGGTCTCCTCCTCCCAGGTGTCCGCTCGCGTCTGGATGATCCGGTCGGCGATCATCTGGGTGGCACGGTCCAGCGAGAGTTCCTCCCAGTCGGTGCCGCCCGGCCGGCGGTAGAGGACCTGGGTGACGCGGGTGGGCGAGTTGACGAGGCTCTCGGAGGCCGAGCCCTTGGGGCACAGGCGCCCGCGGGAGATGGGCGAGTCCGGGTCGCCCTCGATCTGGATGACCCGCTCGTCCTTGACGTACACCTTCTGGCCGCAGCCGACGGCGCAGTAGGGGCAGATGGATTGGACAACCCGGTCCGCGGTGTGCGTGCGGGCGATGAGCCGCTCCGAATGCGCCGACTGCGCCGCGGCGCCCAGGCCGAGAGCATCCCCGCCGAGTTGGCGAAGGACGGGCGGGACGAGGCGGCGAAGGCTCGACACGGGCCGCCCCATACCCCGCGGGCGAACTTCTAACCTACATGTTCGGGTTCAAACAACCCGACGTTAACATTGCCCCGCCCGGGGTAAGGGACCGGCATGACCGCCGACGTGGAGATCGAGCGCGTCCTGGCCGTGGTCACGGCGACGCTCAACGACCAACGGCTCGAGACCTTCGACGCCGCCGCGGTTCAGGAGATCGCCCGCGGCGCCCTCGGCGGGGAGCCCGAGATCGGCGTCGACGACGGGGGAGGGATTCACGACGCGTCGGGCAGGCGGATCGGCAGCGTTCGCCGCAGCGATAGCGGCGAGTGGATCGCCGACCGTCAGAACGACGCCGCCGAGCGGTCCAAGACCGCGATCCCGACGGAACCGTCGCAGAGCTAGCGCGCTCCCTGCCCACCAGACTCAAGCGCAGGAGCCCGTAGACCGGCCCGGCTCTCGCGCGGGGGCGCAAACCGGCGCGCTCCGCCGGCCTGGTTTCATGGAGCCCGACCGGGAGCGGCCGGGGCTGGTGCCCCAGCCGGCCTTCAAAGCCGGTGAGCCGTGGCAGCCCCACGGTGGGAAGGTTCGACTCCTTCGCCGCTCCGCTGCAGCACATGAGCCATTCATCCCTGCCTCTGACCGTCGGGACCGCCGGGCACATCGACCACGGCAAGACGGCGCTGGTCCGGCTCCTCACCGGCGTGGAGACCGACCGGCTGCCGGAGGAGAAGGCGCGCGGCATCAGCATCGCCCTCGGCTATGCGCCCCTCCGCCTCCCCTCGGGGCGCGAGCTGTCGCTTGTCGACGTTCCCGGGCACGAGCGCCTCATCCGGGTCATGGTCTCGGGCGCCACCGGGATCGACCTGTTCCTGCTCGTCATCGCCGCCGACGACGCCGTGATGCCCCAGACGCTCGAGCACCTGCGTGTCCTGCAGGCGCTGGGGGTGGCCCACGGGGTGGTGGCGGTCACCAAGGCCGACCTCGCCGATCCGGCGCGCGCGGCGGCGGCCGCGTGCGAGTTGCTCCCCGGTACCGAGGTGGTCGCGTGCTCGGCGCGCACCGGCGATGGGATCGAGGCGGTGGCCCGCGCGCTCGAGCGCGCAGCCGCCGGCGTCCGGCCCCGCGCGGTGGCCGAACGTGCTGCGGCGCTCCACGTCGACCGCGTGTTCACGATCGCGGGCGCGGGCACCGTGGTCACGGGAACCCTGTGGTCGGGCCGGATCGGCCGGGGGGACCAACTCACGCTCCTGCCCAGCGGTCGCCCGGTCCGCGTCCGCGGCGTCCAGGTCCACGAACGCGGGCTCGACGTGGCCATGGCCGGCCAGCGCGTGGCGGTCAATCTCGCCGGCCTGGAGCGGCGCGCCGTGGCGCGAGGGGACGCGCTGGTGGGAGCGTCGGCGACGGCACGCCCGACGTATCGCCTGACGGCGCGGCTGAACCTCCAGGCCGCGGTGTCCGATCGCGAGCGGGTGCAGCTTCACCACGGCACCCGAGACACGCCCGCGCGCGCCGTCCGGCTCGCGGACGGGCTGTGGCAGCTGCGGGCGGAGCGGCCGGTGATCGCCGCCGACGGGGATCGCGTGGTGCTGCGTCGGATCAGCCCGCCCGACACCCTGGGCGGAGGTATCGTCGTCACCGCGGATGCCGGTGGACGTCCACGTCCCGCGGCCCCGCGGCAGGCCCCCACCGTGGCGGTGCGGGCCCCCCTCGAGCTCGACGCCGGCGCCCGGGCGCTGGAGCAGCGACTTCGCGCCGCCGCGGCCGAGCCCCCCAGTGAGAGTGAGCTGGGGGAGGAGGCGCGGCATCTGCCGGCCCTGCGCGAGGCGGGGCGGGTCGTTCGCGTCGGCCGCTCCATGTACGCGCACACGGAGGCGATCGAGGGCGTCCAGGCCACGGTGGAGCGGATCATCGACGCCGAGGGCGAGATTACGCTGGCGCGCCTGCGCGACGAGCTGCACACCTCGCGCAAGTTCGCGCAGGCACTGCTGGAGCATCTCGACGCGGCCCGGGTGACGCTGCGCCGGGACGACGACACGCGTGTCCTGAGGCGCAGCCGCGGGGCGCAGAGCGCGCGTTGACGGCCGGCGCAACTTCCGCTCGCCGCCGCTGTTGTGTGCAGGTGCCGAGTCCCTGGGCGCCAGACCAGGGAGCGGGGAACCCAATGTGTATTGGGGCGAATCCAGCGGTGATCCGCCGGTAGCGCTGTGACTTCTCAGCGCGAGCCCGTCAGCTAACCCCGCAGGCATCAGGCAAGTCAGCTGAAATGTCGACCACTGCGGGGTTGCGCGTGTCCGGATCCAGAATCTGTTCTGTTGTTGGCGTTATCGTCGGTCACCGAGTCCGCTCCGCTCACATCCTGTGGGCCGTCGCAGCACTGGTGGCGTTGACAGTGGCGCTCACGCCCGGTCTGTCGCGCGCGGCCGGCGGGTCGTCTTCGCTGAGACGCGTGCTGCGCGTCGGCGATCATGGCCGCGACGTCCGCACCTTGCAGCGCTGGCTCGCGCGGATCGGCATCGCGACCGCCGCCGACGGGCAGTTCGGACCCGGTACCAGATCCTCGGTCCAGCGCTTCCAGATCGCGGCGCACCTGCGTCCGCCCAGCGGCACCGTCGGAGCCCGCACCGCCACCACGCTGAGCGCCTGGGTGCGGCACGGTACCCGGGTCGCCGCCGCGGCATCGACGCCCGCAACCGCGCCGGGCGGGCAGGCGACCCTCGTCAACGGGCTCGCCGCCGCCCCCGCCGACGCCCCGGCAGCGGTCAAGCAGGCGATCGCGGCAGCCAACTCGATCGCGACCACACCCTACCTGTACGCCGGCGGCCACGGCAGCTGGAACGCCTCCGGATACGACTGCTCGGGCTCGGTAGGGTTCGCCCTGCACGGCGGCGGGCTGCTGTCGCACACCGAGGACTCCGGTGAGATGGAGAGCTACGGCGCGGCGGGACCGGGACGCTGGATCACCCTGTACGCCAACGCGGGCCACGTCTACGCCAAGATCGCCGGGCTGTGGTTCGACACGGCGGCGCAGAGCTCCGCCAACGGCCAGGATCGCTGGTCCACGCGTCGCGCCTCCCCGGCTGAGGGCTTCGTCGTGCGCCACCCTCGCGGCTACTGAGCACGCGTCCGGCCCGGCTCCCTCGAATCCGGGCCGTTGACCGCCTGGATTTGGGTCTCACTTGCCCGGCGTGTCTTTCGGCGCCGTTCCTGGCTCGTTTGACCACACAGCGAAAGGGAAGAAAAGCAGCACCTGCCAGATCACAAGGAGGCTGTGATGGACGAAGATCGCGTGTCGATGGACGAGATCGAGGCGGAGGAAGCCGTCTCGCTGCCCAACAAGGAGGTGCTCTCCCTGTTGGACGTGAACGCCAACGTCGACCTGGGGCTTGACCTGGCGGCGCCCGTCGATCTCGCGGCCGCGGCCAACCTGAACGTGGCCGCGCCCATCGAGGCCTCCGCGGCAGCCAACGTCCTCAGCCCCGACGGGACGGCGGCCGGGCTGGCCGAGCAGCACGGCACGATCTCCCAGACCGACAGCGGGAGCGCCACCGCCGACGCGCCGCAGCACGCCGGCGTGACCCAGAGCAGCTCGGGCGTCTCCACCGGCGCGGGAACGACCGCCGGCGGCGGCGCCGACGCGACCTCCGGCCCCGCGGACGGCACCGCGCCGACCGATGCCGGCGCGCCTGCCGACGCGCCTGCCGATGGTGCCGCGCCCGTGGAGTCCGGCGCCCCTGCGGGTGCTGCCGAGCCCGTCGAGTCCTCGGTGCCCGCGGACTCCGCGACTCCGGTCGATGCGACCCATGCGGCCACACCCGCCGATGCCGGGGCGGCCGGGACGAGTGCCACCGACGCGGCCTCGAGCGCCGCGGGCGCGGCCGGCGGCGCGGTGGATGGTGTCACCGGTGCGGCGAATGGCGCGGTCTCCGGTGCCACCGGAGGCGTGGACTCGCTGCTCAGCGGCGGCAGCCTGCTGGACGCCAACGTCAACATCCACGCCAACGCGGACCTGGCCGCGCCGGTCGACGGAGCCGTGGCCGCCAACGGCAACGTGGCGGCGCCGATCGATGCCGCCGTGGGCGCCAACGTCGGTTCGGAGGGCGCCACCGCCGAGGCCGTGGCGCCACAGGAGGTCGACATCTCGCAGAACCTCGATCACGTGAGTGCCGACGCCACCGCCACCCAGGACGCCAACGTCAACCAGCAGTAGTCCCACCCCCTGCGGCACGGACGCACGGCGTAGATGACGACGACCGCCGAGCCCCCCGTCACCCCGGTCGAGGCCGCCGGCGCGCGGCGCCTCGACCGGGCGGAGGGCGTGGAGCTGCTGGGTGAGGTTCACGGCTCCGGCTACAAGGAGGGCGCCGCGCTGGTCAGGCGCGGCGATGGGCAGATGGTCCAGCTGGGCCCGCTCATGTATGGGCTGCTGGAGTGCGCCGATGGGCGGCGCGACCACGACGACATCGCGCGGGCGCTCTCCGAGCGGCTCGGGCGCCGCTTGCGCGCCGAGCATGTCGCCCGCCTCGCGCAGAAGCTCGCCGCGCAGGGCCTCCTGGCGGGAAGCGAGGCCAACGCGCCGTCGCGACGCAACCCGCTGCTGGCACTGCGGTGGAAGGTTCTGGTCACCAACCCGCAGGTCACCGGGCGGCTCACCGCGCCGCTGACCGTCCTGTTCCGCCCCTGGGTCATGTGGCCGGTGCTCGCGGCCTTCGTGGGCGTGTTCTGGTTCGTTCTCATCGACAAGGGTGTGGCCTCGGCGACCGCCCAGGCCTTTCGTAGTCCGGGCCTGCTGTTGCTGGTGTTCGGGCTCGCCGTCGCCTCAGCCGGCTTTCACGAGCTCGGCCACGCCGCCGCCTGCCGCTACGGGGGCGCCACCCCGGGCGGGATGGGAATGGGCCTGTACCTGGTGTGGCCGGCGTTCTACACCGACGTCACCGACTCCTACCGCCTGCCGCGGCGCGACCGGCTGCGCGTCGACCTGGGCGGGCTGTACTTCAACGCCGTCGTCGCCGTGGTGACCCTGGGCGCGTGGCTGCTGTGGCGCATCGACGCGCTGCTCCTGCTCGTGGCCCTCCAGGTGCTCCAGATGGTCAAGCAGCTATCGCCGGTCATCCGCGCCGATGGCTACCACATCCTCTCCGACGCCACCGGAGTCCCCGACCTCTTCTCCCACATGGGACCCACGCTGCGCCGCCTGCTGCCGCGCCACCGGCACGAGCCGTCGGCCCTGACCGGCCGGGCGCGGCTGCTGGTCACCGCGTGGGTGCTGATCGTCGTTCCCGTGCTGTTCAGCCTCTCCCTGAGCGCCATCATCCTGCTCCCGCGACTGGGGACCAGCGCCTGGGACAGCGGCCGCCACATCGCGGCGGGGATCCCGCGCGAGGCCGGTGACGGTCAGATCCTCGACCTGCTGGCCTCGGTGGTTCGCCTGCTCGCCCTGGTGCTGCCGGTGCTGGGCAGCTGCCTGGTGACCCAGAAGGTGGTGAGGACGACGGGCGGCCGGGCCCGCGCGTGGAGCAGCGGCCGCCCCGCGCGACGCGCGGCGGTGCTCGCCGCGGCGGCGGCGGTCCTCGCCGGTCTGGCCTGGGCGTGGTGGCCCGCCGGGCAGTACCAGCCGGTCCGGGCGCGCGACAACGGCACGGTGACCGGCCTGGTCCGTCTGGTCTCCGCACCGGCCTCGGTGGCACGCCCCGCCCCGGCGGTGGCCGCTGTGCGGCTCGCCCCCGGTACCCACCTGGCCGTCGCCATGATCCCCGTCGGCGGGGCCACCAGGGCCCACCCCGCCCTCTATGTCATCCAAGGGGCCAAGGGTCAGCCACCCGTCGCGGTCCTGTCGAGCTCGAGCCCCGACCCGTCGAAGGCGCCCACCCGCACCGGCGCTTTGAGTGCCAGTGTGCCGACGGGATCGAGCGGACAGGCAGGAGCTCCCTCGGCGGCGCCCGGGAGCACTTCGACGACGGCGACCACGACGCCCACGGCCGCCCCGCAGCCGGGCGGGGGAAGCTCGACCTCGAGCGCTCCCACGCAGGCCAATGCCTTCCCCTTCCACCTCCCGGCGACTCCCGGGCCGAACGACAGCCAGGCGCTCGCGGTCAACCGAACCGACGGCGGAGTCAGCTACGACGTGACCTACTCGCTGGTCACGGTCACCGGCGGCGCCCCGGTGACCGAGACCAACAGCGCCTACGCGCTGGCCAACTGCCACGCCTGCACGACGGTCGCCGTGTCCTTCCAGGTGGTCCTGGTGGTGGGGGAGAGCAGGAACATCGCCCCCATCAACGCCGCGGGAGCGGAGAACGGGGACTGCCCCGCGTGCATGACGACCGCGATCGCCGACCAGATCGTCGTCACGCTGAAGGCCCAGCCCTCCCAGCAGCTGCTCGATCAGCTCCAGGAGGAGCTGCGCAAACTCGGTGCCCTGCCCGCCCTCGGCGCGGGTGGGACGCCCACCGCGGTCGTCGCGCAGGTGGCAGCCGTGCAGCAGGAGATCGAGAACGAGCTCGATGCCAGTGGCCTGCCCGCGCAACCGCTCAACGCGACGACCTCGTCGACCAACGCGTCTCCCCAGCCGTCGGGACCAGCCCAGACCAACTCGGGCTCCGGGAGCGCCGCCACCACGTCCAGTCACACCAGCACGGCTCCGGCGTCGCCGACCGGCCAGTCCGCGCCGTCCCCCGGGCAAACCACGGCCACGTCATCGACGCCGACCGCGACCACCCAGACCGCCACCACCACGACGACCACCCCTGAGCAGACGAGCACCTCGGCCACCACCGCCACCACCAGCCAGACGAGCACCACGCCCGCGAGCACCACCACCGCCGCGGGCAGCGCGACCGCGACCTCGCCCTGATCGCCTCAGACGGGCTCGAGGTGGACGACCTCGAAGCCGAAGCGCTCGGCCAGTCGGTCGGCCACCAGCGAGCGATGGCAGGCCCGCGCGGTGGCCTCGACGCACATGAGCGCGCCGATGCCGTGCACCGGGAGGCGGCGGACGAACGGCTCGAGCGGCACCAGATCGAGGATCTCCTCGGTGTAGGTCCGGACGTACTCGGGCGCGAGCCGGACCCGTGAGCGTTTGCCGACGCCCTGGCGGTCGTCGTCGCGGTACTGGAGCTGGCGCAGCTCGGTGTCAGGGGCCAACTCGGGGTGATACTCGTAGCCGATGTGCGCATCGGCCAGCAGCGCCTGGAGGCGCTGGGCATTGGCCCAGCTGTACTGCGGCCCCCGAACGCCACGCCGCTGGCGGATGTCGAAGACCTTGGTGACGCCGGCCTCGTCGAGCATCCCGACGAACGCGGCCGCGTCCAGCTCGTAGACGCCGATCGTGGCGATGCGAGGCACGGGCCCCATGGTGTCAACGGCTACAGGCAGCCGTGCTCGCGTAGGAGCGGCAGCACCCGGCGGATCGTGGCCGGGCGCAGGTCCCCGCTTCCGAGGCGGGCCCACAGCACCAGCAGCTCGTCGAAGCGCATGCCCGGCCGGATCGTCACATGGGCTCGCGCGGGCTCCAAGGCGAGGAGGAAGTGCCAGCGGCGCGGCGGAACTTCCACCAGGTCACCGCGCCGGGCGATCCGCGGCCGCCGGCCGGCGATCCACGTGGCCACCGCGCCGCTTGTGATCGTGAACTGCTCGGCCACGTCATGGCGGTGCGGCGCGCCGCCGGGTGCACCCAGGGCGCGCAGTTCGAGCTCCAGCTCGATCCGCTCGCCCCTCGTCTCGCCGCTGGTGTGCTCGAACGTCATCGTCTCCCCGCTGAGGACGTTGCGCGCCCGCTGCCCCGGCGCCACCATCCCCGGGGAGGGAGCCCCCGGCGGGGCGTCGACGGCCATCAGGCGGCGATCGCGGTGCCGGGCTTGACCGCGGGAGCCCCGTCATAGATCTTGCGGTGAGGATCCTCCCGGTTGACCGCGCGCACAGACGCGATGTCGCCGTGGAAGTCGCCCTTGGCGGTCGGGTCGGTCATCGCCAGGGACGACAGCTCGAACAGCGCAAGGCCGACATGGGGGAGCCAGTGACGGCGTCCCGCGCGCCACTGGCCGGTCACGAATGGGGTGGCGGCCAGGGCCAGGGCGCCGACGGCGTCGAGGGCGAGGTGAACCTTGAACGGGACCAGCTTGACGAGGCCCAGCGGATAGTCGGTGAGCATGCTGTAGCCGGCGTGCATCGCGCCGGCCGTGCGGATCTGGCGGGCAGATTCGGTCCTTGCGATGCCGGCGAGGCGGGGGAACACTGTGACCAGCGTCGCGCCGACGCTGTAGTCGGTGACCCCGTGCAGGGTGGCGTCGATGGGCCGTGGTGGGAATGGCATGGTCTCTCCTCTCAGGGCGCGAGAACGACCTTCATGCACTCGTCCTGCTTGTGCTTGAAGGTCTCGTAGCCGTCCGGGGCGTGACCCAGGTCCAGGCGGTGGGTGATGACGAAGCTGGGGTCGATGTCGCCGTTGCGGATGTGCTCGTAGAGCGGCTTGAGGTACTTGTGCACGTGACACTGCCCCGCGCGGAGCTGGAGCCCCTTGTTCATGAAGGCGCCCGTCGGGAACTTGTCCATCAGCCCGCCGTAGACGCCGATCACCGACACGATGCCCCCCGGACGGCAGGCCAGGATGGCATCGCGCAGGGCGTAGCCGCGGTCGGTCTCCATGCGCGACGCCTGCTTGGCGCGGTCCATCGCGTACAGGGCTCCGTGGCCATGGGTGGCCTCCATGCCGACCGCGTCGATGACCGCATCGGGACCGCGCCCGCCGCTGAGCTCCTTGAGCTGCTCGACGATGTCGGGGTCCTCGTCGAAGTTGATGACGTCCGTTGCCCGCGCCTTCTTGACGGCCATCTGGAGCCGGTAGTCGTACTTGTCGATGGCGATGACGCGCTCGGCGCCCATCATCACGGCGCTGGCGATGGCGAACTGGCCGACCGGACCGGCTCCGAACACGGCGATCGTCTCACCGCCCTTGATGTCGCACAGGTCCGCCCCGAACCAACCGGTGGGGAAGATGTCGGACAGGAAGAGCACCTGGTCGTCGGGAAGGTCGTCCTCGATCTTGAGGGGTCCGACGTCGGCGTACGGGACGCGGGCGTACTCGGCCTGGCCCCCGGCGTACCCGCCGGTGAGCCGCGAGTAGCCGAAGATCCCGGCGGTCGCGTGTCCGAAGAACTTCTCCGCGATGCCCCAGTTGGGATTGCTGTTCTCGCAGACGGAGTACAGCTCGTGCTTGCAGGCCCAGCAGTTGCCGCAGGCGATCGGGAACGGCACCACGACGCGATCGCCCACCGCGAGGTTCCTCACGTCCTTGCCGGTCTCCACGATCTCGCCCATGAACTCGTGCCCGAGGATGTCGCCGCGCTTCATCGTGGGGACGTAGCCGTCGTACAGATGCAGGTCCGATCCGCAGATCGCCGTCGACGTGATCTTCACGATCGCGTCGCGGTCCTCGAGGATCTTCGGGTCCGGGACGTTCTCCACCTGGACCGTGTTGCGTCCTGACCAGACATTGGCTCTCATCAGACACCCACCTTGTGCCGCTCGCCGTCACTGAGTGGCTGAGCCGGCCGCTCCCGAAGCTTGCGCTCTGCCAGCTCGCCTTCGGGCGAGGCCTCGGAGCGCGCGAGGACCCCGGTCTCCACGAGCTGCTTGAACCGCCGAAGGTCGTCTTTGACCTTGGCCAGCGGGTCCTTTCCGGTGATCTTCTGGACTGCCTCGCCCAGCCCTCCTGCCCGGTGGTCGCGCCGGACCTCGACATGGATCTCGGTCCCGCGCTCGCCCGGCGCCTTGACGAACCTCACACTGACGACCTGGGGTGGAGCGCTCAAGGAGTGCATGGCCGGGTTGCGCCACAGGCGCTCGGTCTCGTCCGGCGGACGCAGGACGGTGATCGCGGCCTTCGATGTCATTGGCGGTTACCTCCCGTATTGACGCGTGCGGTGCCGCTGCCCGGGCCTGGGCACTCCAAACAACGTGGCGGACATCCGGCGCCGCTTACGGCCTGTCCAGGAGCGCGCGCGGGGTCAGCACGACGCGCAGGTCACCCCACTCAAACGCCGCCGCACCGCCGCCCCACGGCCGCTCCGCGGGATGACTCGCCTGGGAGGGGAGAGGGTGCACGCCATGCAGGCGATGCACGTAGCGGAAGGCGTGGGCTCGCAGCGCCCGCTGGGCGTGCTGCGGGCCGGTACGCCACCCGGCCGCCAGCAGATGCGGCTCATGCCAGAGCTCCCAGCGCCACCGGCGAAACGCGATGCGCCCGCGGGGCAGCAGATGGAGGGCGTAGGTCAGCTCGAGCGGCTCGGTCATCGGTGTCGGAGGAGGCGGCGCTCAGGGTCCGTCCCCCGGCTCCTTGATGCTAGCCCCGGTGCCGCTGCCCCCAGGTGAGAACCGGGCCGACGACGGATGGTGGGCAGCCTCCACAGACCCGGGGCGGCCGAGGCGCGAGAATCAGTGGCCATGACCGATCTAGGCCCCCCACCCCAGCCCGTCCGCCGGCTCGGGCTCGTGCTCCGGCCCGAGCGGGATCTGGACCACGTCCTGGAGCGGATCCGGGCCTGGGCGGCGGCGCACACCGTGACCCTGGTCGGTCTGCAGGGCGACCCCCGGCTGCCCGACGCAGTGGAGCGCAGGCCGGAGGATGCGCTGGCGTCCGACTGCGACATGGTTCTGGCGCTCGGGGGGGACGGCACCGTCCTGGGAGGCCTGCGGCTGGCCGCGCCGCACGGGGTTCCCGTGCTCGGCGTCAATCTCGGCCGGCTCGGCTACCTGACCGAGGTCGACGCCGCCAATCTCGAGGACGCCCTCTCCGTCCTGGACCGAGGCGACTACGCGGTCGAGCCCAGGGGCGGGCTGGCGCTCGCGGCCAGGGATGGCATCGAGGCCCAGGTCGCGTACAACGACGTCGTGCTCACCCGCGTTCCGGGACGCGGGCAGGCGGCGCTGGCGCTGCGGATCGACGGCGAGCTGCTGGTGCGCTACGCCAGCGACGGGGTGATCGCCGCCACGCCGCAGGGCTCCACGGCCTACGCCTTTGCCGCCGGTGGCCCGCTCGTGTCACCCCGCGCCCAGGGGATGATCGTCATGCCCGACGCCCCACACGGGCTGTTCAACCGTGCCATCGTCCTCGCCGACCGGGAACGCCTCGGGATCGAGATCCTTCCGACCAGCGCGCCCGTCTCGATCGAGCGCGACGGCCGGCTGCTGGGGCACGCGGAACCGGGGGCCACGCTCGAGATCCTCGCCCTCCCCGCCGCCGCGCGCGTGGTGCGCGTGCAGCCCGGCGGCTTTGCCGAGCGCGCCCGGCGCAAGCTGGGGATCACCGATCCCGCCGGCCTCGCCGACTTCGATCTCGCCGGTCACGAGCGGTAGTCGAGGCCGCTCCGCGCCCCTTCAGAGGAGTTCGACGCCGAGGAGCTCCGGTATCGCGACCTGTCCGGCCTCCGTGATCCGGACGGCGCGGCTGTTGCGGGCGCGCTCGATCCACCCGCGCTCAAGCAGCCCCGGGCGACGGCTGCCCCCAGGGGCCGGCGAGATGGTGGTGCTGCTCGCTCCAGTCGGTGCAGTAGCGGACGAGGGGGCGGCCGGCCACGCCGAGAGACCGGTCAGGCGTGCCTCCATATCCTCCAGGGAACGTGCCCGACCACCGCACCGACATCCACGACCGCGCCGACTGCGAGCGGCTCGTCCGCGCCTTCTATGGCCGGGCCCTCGTCGATCCCGTGATCGGATTCATCTTCGTCGACGTCGCCCACCTCGAGCTGGAGGCGCACGTCCCGCGCATCGCCTCCTTCTGGGAGACGATCCTGCTGGGCGCGCAGTCCTACGCGGGTGGCGCATTTCGCCCCCATGCGGCGCTCAACGCCAAGGTGCGTCTGCGTGCCGGTCACTTCGAGCGCTGGCTGTGGCTGTGGCGAACCACCGTGGACGAGCTCTTCGCCGGTCCGCGCGCCGAGCTGGCCAAGTCACACGCCGAGCGGGTGGCCCACGCCTTCCACGCCCGCCTGCAGATGATGGAGCCCGGACCCGCTGCCGAGGGGTTGCCGGCACTGCCCATCACCCGGCACGGGCCGGCCTGATCAGGCTCCCGCATTTCGTGTGAGAACTTCCGATCGCCACCTGGCGAATTCTCGTGCAGATTCACCACAAAGATGCCTTTCGAGTCGGAGAGAGTTACCTTCCCCTCTCGTCGGGACCCCCTTCCCAACGAGGTGAGGTATCACGGATGAGTCGTCAGGACGTCGAGACACCGTCGTTTCGGGCAGCGTCATCTTCCGAGGTGATCCACCGGCGGTGGGTCCTCTCCAAGCGCGCAGACGACGGGCGGCCGTTGCTGATCCGTGAGGATCGGGTGGTGCATCCCGGTGGTTTCGCGGCGCGGCCGCGGCGGTCCCCGTCAGCGGAGACGGGCCGCGCCGGCGGCACCGCGGCGCTCACCTGATCTGCGCTGACCGGCCGATGCCCGGGGGCGGGCGGCGGGTAACGCCGCCCGCCGGCCGCCGGTCGGGCAAGCCCCGCACGGCACCCGTCCTCTACCTCGCCCACAGCGAGCGGCTGACCGTGATCGGATCCAACGCCGCGGCGGACCGGGATGGCACCGGCGGTACGATGGCGCTTCGGGTATCGGTCATGACACGTGTGAAACCATCGGAGTTGGGTGCGGCATCCGCCGGTCGGCTGAAGGCCTCGCTGGACGGGCCGTCCAAGACGATCACGGTCGAGCCGATCCAGGTGCCCGCGCCCGCGCGCCGGTTACCCCTGCCCGATCCCGGGCGCCGGCCCGACGCCCCGCGCGAGCCCGACCCCCCTCGCGAACCAGCGCGGTGACGCGACGGCGGTGAGATGCAGTCAGCCGCGCCCGACCTCATCACCGCCGTCATCGGCTTTCGCCAGTGGCGCCTCGTCGGTGCCGAGCTCTGGTCGCTGCGCGCCGACGATCACTGGCAGCGGGGCGTGCACACCGCCCGCTGCGCCGAGCATCCCCACGGTGCGCCCGCCAACGGCTGCACCTGCGGCATCTACGCCTGGTACGCGCCCACGCCGCGCGGCGCGTCGGCGCTGACGCCCGACCTGGTCGCCGGCGCCGTGGCGCTGTGGGGAAAGATCGAGTTGCACGCCCACGGCATGCGCGCCGAGCACGCGATGGTCGTCGCCCTCGCGCTGCCGTTCTGGCGGGGTCCCAAGCGCCGGAGGCTCCGCACCGCTGCCGAGGCTCTCGTGGTGCCCTTCGTTCCCGCGCGCCGGCTCCGGGCCGCGGCCCTGCAGCACGGTGACATCATCCCCCGCCGGATGCGGCCGCCGGACACGACGCCGAACAAGCGAGCGGCCCCGGGCGAGCCCGCGCCGGCGCGGCTGTATGCCGTCGCCGATGGCCTGCACGACCGCCGGCGGACGCGCGGCGCGGATGGACGGTCTCCATGAGGATCGTCGCGCTCGCACGTCCCGGGCAATCTCGTCCGTTTGTCCACTAAAGTGGAAAAACCTTGAGACATGACGTCTCGACAACGGAGGGGCGATGAGCCTGGAACTTATTGAAGCCCGGGAGACCCAGAACGGAATCGCGGTCACGTTCGTGACCGAGCGCGGGCTGGAGCCGCTCGAGGGCAGCTGCGACGAGATCGCGCGCCTGGCCATGGTGATGCAGCAGGTGAGCACGCTGGCCCAGCTCAACGACGAGGAGCGCGTGTGGGTGGACGAGGTGAGGGTCGGCGACGCCACCGTGAAGCTCGGGCTCAACCCCGGCCGCCAAGGCCGGGTGCAGATCATCCGACGCTAGCCGCCGCGGTGCGCGGTCGGGGCTAGGGGCCTGCGCCCGGGCCACAGCTCGGGCAGGCCGAAGGCCTCAAAGAGGCCGCTGCCAAACGTGGTGATCTGCGCGATCAGCCCGTCGCGGACATCGAACACGTCGATCTTGAACGCGCGGAAGTCCGTGTCGCCCCACGCCCTGAGGTAGCTGGCGGTGGCGAGCTGGCGGTTGGCGGCGGTGGGCAGCAGCCGCCACTCGCCCGGGCCGTTGTACCCGGTCCCGCCTTCGAACAGCGTGAGCACCGCCTCTCGCCCCTCGTACCGCCAGGGGTGCGGCGGCATCGTCACGCGGACGTCCTCGGACAGCAGCGCCGCGGCGCGGTCGGGGTCGCCGCCCTCGTGGACGTCGATCAGGACCTGCACCAGCTCGCGCTCGCGCGGCGTGGGCGTGGCCGTGGGTCCGCCGGCGGCTGCAGTGGCCGCCCGGCGATCGGCCAGGGCAGCCCGCGCGCGCTGCAGGGCGCTGTTGGTGGCCGCCAGGCTGGCGTCAAGCAGTTCCGCCGTCTCCCGGGGCGACCAGCCGAGCATGTCGCACAGCAGCAGGGCGGCCCGCTGGCGTGGTGGCAGCGCCTGGACGACGGCGATGAACGCGAGCTCGATGGTCTCGCGGGCGACCGTCACCGCGTCGGGTTCGCCGGCAGCTGCGCCCGGCAGCTCGTCCAGGAGACGGTCGGGGTAGGGCTGCAGCCAGGGGATCTCCGCGTAGGAGCCGGTCGTCTGCGGGCGGCGCCGGCGCCGCCGCAGGACGTCCAGGCAGTAGTTGGTCGCGATCCGGTACATCCACGGGCGCACCGCAGGCCCTCCGGGCAGCTGCGCGCGGGCGCGCCACGCCCTCAGCAGTGTCTCCTGGACCGCGTCCTCCGCCTCATCGAAGGAACCGAGCATCCTGTAGCAGTGGACGTGCAGCTCCCGCCGGTGGCGCTGGGCGAGCGTTTCGAACTCCGGGGCGGTCACAGCAGGATCATGGCGCTGGACCCTCCTAGACTCGAACTCATGCCCTCGGGCCTCGTGAACATGACCATCGGCAGGGCGGCGGGCCGCGTGCCCGGCCTGCGCCGTGTCCCCATGCTCAAACTGCTGGCGGCCGCGGAGGTGGCGCTGCTGGCACGCGACCACATGCTGCGCCTGAGCCCGCCCGAGCGGCGGCGGCTGATGACGCTCGTCGCCGCGGGGCGCGGCCGCACGAGCCGGCTCACCGACGCCGAGCGCGACGATCTCGAGCACCTGCTGAGCAAGCTCGAGGCGCGGCTGCTCCTGGGCCACGCCGTCGATCGCCTGTCGCCGGTCCCGCTGCCGCGCCGGCTCGTCTACGGGCCCAAGAATCGTAGATAACGTATAAATTCCGCCCCTGGCTGACCACGGTATGACGCAAGAAATGCGTCTGTGGGCATGAGAACCTTGGTCCTGTGACTCGCCTCGAGCGATATGCGAACCTGATGGGCGTGGTCGTTCCCTTCGTCGGGACGCTCGCCGCGATCATCCTGCTGTGGAACCGCGCGGTGGACGTGACCGACCTCGTCGTCCTGGTGGTCATGTACCTGGTGACGGCGGTCGGGATCACGGTCGGCTTCCACCGGCTCCTCACCCACCGCGCCTTCGCCAGCTATCCCTGGGTCGAGCGCACCTTCGCAGTCCTGGGGTCGCTGTCGGTCCAGGGGTCCGTCATGGATTGGGTGGCCGACCATCGCAAGCATCACGCCCACACCGACCAAGAGGGCGACCCGCACAGCCCGCACGTCGGCCACGGCAGCGGACTGTCGGGGCTCTGGCACGCCCACGTCGGCTGGTTGATGGAGACCCAGGGGCAGGCCGACTGGAGGAAGTACGCCGCCGAGCTCTACGAGGACCCGGCGATGCGCCTCATCGGCCGCCGCTTCCCGCAGCTGGCCGTGCTCTCCCTGCTCATCCCGACGGCCGCCTGCTGGGCGCTGCACGGCTTCACCGCCGAGGGAGCGCTGCGGGGCCTGGTGTGGGGCGGCTTGGTGCGGATCTTCTTCGTGCACCACATCACCTGGTCGGTGAACTCCGTCTGTCACTTCTTCGGGCGCCGGCGCTTCGACCTCGACGACCATTCCACGAACGTGGGCTGGCTGGCGGTGCTGTCGCTGGGCGAGTCCTGGCACCACAACCACCACGCCTTCCCGCGCTCGGCCTACCACGGCCTGCGCCGGTGGGAGATCGACCCGTCGGGCCTGATCATCGCGGGAATGCAGAAGGTCGGCCTGGCCTGGAACGTGGTTCGCATCAGCCCCGAGCGCCAGCGCGCCCGGGCCGTCGTCACGTCCTGAGTCCAGCCGGCGCTCCCCCCGTCAGGACGTCCTGACCCGACCGAGCGCACGAGCCCTGGTCACGTCATGTCTGACCGGCGTCGGCGGCTGAGCGCTACGCGGCCTCGGCCCCGGCCTGCGCCGCGCACTCCGGGCACAGCCCCGAGATGACGACCTCCACGCCGTGAGCCCGGAAGCCCGCCCGGGTGGATGCCTGCTCGATCGCGCTGGCATCGATGTCGACGTCGAGATCGTCCACACGGCCGCATCGCCGGCAGACGGTGTGCTGGTGGGGTTCGGCGCGCGCGTCGTAGAGGGCGGCTCCGGGGCCGGCATCGACCCGACGCACCAGGCCGAGATCGACGAGCAGCTCGAGCGCGGCGTAGATCGTCGGCGTCGAGGTGCCCGGGAGCTCGTTCCGGACGGCGCTGCGGATCTCGTCGGCGGTGGCGTGGCGGCCCCGCCGGCGCAGCTCGCGCAGGATGACGAGGCGCTGGGGCGTGGCCCGCTGACCGCGCTGGTGCAGCAGGTCCACCAGGTCGGCGGCCGGCGCCGGGGCGGAGGGTGGAGATGAGGGGGAGGAGGCCATGCTCACCAATTAAGGGAGGCCTAATTCTAACACAGTTGTTATAATGACTACCCATGGTCGAGGCTCTGAACCAGTTCCGCAACATCGACGAGCGCACGCTGGTGCTCCGCTACATCCAGCCGGGCCTCGTCGGCCTGATCGACGGGACCCTCTCGACCCTGGCGCCGATCTTCGCGGCGGCGCTGCTGTCGGGCTCGCATGCGGCGCTCTTCGTGGGCCTGGCCACCGCCGTCGGGGCGGGCATCAGCATGGGGTTCTCCGAGGCCCTGTCTGACGACGGCACCGAGACCGGCCGCGGATCGGCTCTCGTACGCGGCATCGTGACCGGCGTGATGACCGCGATCGGCGGCGTCTTTCACTCCCTGCCGTTCCTCATCAGCGAGGTGCACACGGCGCTGGTGGTGGCCGGGATCGTAGTGGCGATCGAGCTGGTGACGATCTCGCTCATCCGCAAGCGCTTCCTCGCCGTGTCCCTGCGCACCAGCCTGCTGCAGGTGGCTCTGGGCGGCGCGCTCATCGTCGCCGCGGGCGTCGCGCTGGGCAGCGCGTAGGCCCGGCACCGAAGGCCGTAGGCTTCACCGGCGTGGAGCTGCCGGGCAAGCACGTCGTCGTCACCGGAGCAGCGAGCGGCATCGGCCGCGCCTGCGCCACCCGCTTCGCCCAGGAGGGCGCGCGCGTCATCGTCTCCGACCGCGACGAGGCCAAGGTCCGGGAGGTTGCCGGCGACATCGGCGCGACGGCCGTGCCCGCCGACGTCGGGCGCGAGGCCCAGATCGTCGACCTCATCGCCGCGGCCGAGGCCGCGCACGGGCCCATCGACCTCTTCTTCTCCAACGCCGGCGTCCCGGGCCCCGGCGGCGGACCCGAGGCGCCCGACGACGAGCTCCAGCAGACCTGGGAGATCAACGTCATGGCTCACGTGTGGGCCGCGCGCGCCCTGCTGCCGGGCTGGGTGGCGCGCGGTGACGGCTATCTGCTGAGCACGGCGTCGGCCGCCGGTCTGCTCACCCAGGTATCGGCCCTGGGGTATTCGATCACCAAGCACGCCGCCGTGGCCCTCGCGGAGTGGCTCTCGATCACTTACGCCGACGCTGGGATCAAGGTGTCCTGCCTGTGCCCACAGGGCGTGCGCACCCCGATGCTGGACGTCGCGCTCGACGACCCGGTGGGGGCGGCGCCGCTGCTGGCCGGAGGCCTGCTCGACCCCGAGGAGGTGGCCGCCGCCGTGGTGGCCGGCGTGCGCGACGAGCGCTTCCTCATCCTCCCGCATGAGGATGTGGCGAAGCACATGGCGTTGAAGGGCGCGCAGCCGGAGCGCTGGCTGAGCGGCATGCGCAGGATCGTGCGCGACGCCCGCCAGGCCTGACCGATCAGCGCGCCGCGAGCTCGAGCTTGCGGCGCAGCCGCGGCCACACCCGGCGCAGCCGCGCTCGCGCCGCGCCCGCGCCCTCCCGCTCATCGCGGCGCGCACACGTCTCCAGCTGCTTGAGCACCCGCAGGAGCGGCTGGGCGTCGATCATCAGCGCGCTGTTGCGGGCCGCGTGCGCTGCCGCTGCCACCTCGCTCAGGTCGCCCGAGTCCACCCCAGCATCGATCCGCTCGACCGCGGTCGCCAGCTCGGTCACCAGCGTCCGTACGATTGCCGCCCTCTCGGTCCCGAGCAGCTCCTCGAGCTCCGAGAGCCGGCTGACATCGAGCTCCTCGCCCACGCCGGGCATCGTCTCAGCGCTGGGCCGCCGCGGCGTCGAGCCCGATCGGCGCGCCCAGCACCTCGTCGGGGATACCGAAGGCGTCGACGAGCCGCCCGGCGCACTGACGGACCTCCGCGTAGCGGCCGTCGAGCAGGCGCGTCGCGGCGGCGGAGTCAAAGGTCCTCGTCTCGGGGGTCACCGCTGCCACCGCCACAGAATATGCCTCGTCAAGCGGGCTCTCACGCAAAACTGCGGGCGCATTTGCAGGGCGTCTGACGGCGGCAGTCGCATGAGCGACCGCTCGGAACCCAGACACGCGTCACTGGTGCAGGTGCAGCGCCTTGCGGACCTTGCGCGAGAAGGTGCCGAAGTCGTTGTGATGGGCGCTGGCCAACCCGGTGACACCCAGCAGGATGACGATCACCCCGGCGACCAGCGCCAAAATCGCCAGGACGGCCGGCCACCGGGCCTCCAGCCACTCTCGCCCGCGGGTGAGCACGAGCTGGGCGTTGGGTCCGGAGAAGGTGAGGACGCCGAGGATGGCCAGCAGCGGCGCGATGAAGCAGACGTTGAAGATCACCAGCAGGAGGACGACGCGCAGGACGCCCACGTCGGCGCCCACGACCGCGGCGATGGCGGCGAAGTAGGGGAAGGCCGTGGGCAGCTCGACCGCGGTGATGGTGGCGCCCAGGATCGCGCTCGAGCGGCCCCGCGGGTTGATCTCCGGCGCCTGCGACTCGGCGAGGCGGTGCCGGTAGCCCCACAGCAGCGCCGCAGCCACGAGCATGGCCACGCCGGCGACGATCTCCAGCACGTAGCCGAGGTGGCGTCCGGGTTTGGGCACGATCGCCAGCAAGAGCTCTCCCGGCCCCAGGGCGATGGCCAGGCCACCGAGGAGATAGACGCCGAACACGGCAAGGGTGAACTGGGCGACCTGCCGGCGTGCGTGGTCGCCCGCAGCGAGGTAGAGGGCAGGGGCGATCGTCGTCGGATTGAGGGAATCCGCGATCCCGATCGATATGACCAGACCCAGCAGCCGGATCATGTGTGCGCAGCGATCGAGGCGTGCATCCTGCGCATTGTTCCCTGCTCGCCGTGATGTGAGCGGTGGCGTGCGCCCGGGCCCAAACCGGGCGCTACACTCAGCACGGCGCCGTGGGGGCGTTGTTTCTCACGCCCGCGGCGGCACACCCCTACCAGCAAAGAAGCGCGAAATGGCCCGTGGAGACGTCCGGATTGCCGCAACCCTCGCCTGCGAGGAGTGCAAGCGCCGGAACTATCAGACCAACAAGAGCAAGCGGAACAATCCGGAACGGCTGCAGCTGCGCAAGTACTGCCGCTGGTGCAGGCGTCACACCGCGCACCGCGAGACGCGCTAGCGCGCCCCGGATCCTCCAGTGGCTCGCAACCGTAAACGTCGCAGCGCAGGGCGGACACGGCGGCCCGGCGACGGGACGACCGCTCGGACCGGCGCCGCCACCGCCAACGGTGGGCGGGCCGACGAGGCGCCGGATCCACTCGAGCACGCGACCCCGGACGTCGAGCTCGCCGAGGAGCAGCTCATGGTCGGTCGCCCGGAGCTGACCGAGGCCGAGATCGCCGAGAACGAGCGCCTTGACGTCGACGATGGCTACGATGAGGGAGACGATTCGGAGCCCGAGGACCGCGAGCCGCAGGGCGCGCACTCAGCTTCGACCTCGATGGCGGTTCGCCGGCCCAACCCGGGAGTCCGCCTCGTCGAGTTCCTTCGGGGAAGCTGGCGCGAGCTCCAGCGGGTACAGTGGCCGGATCGCCGGCAGGTGATGCAGGCGACCGGGGTTGTGATCGGGTTCGTGATCGTCGCCGGTGTCTATCTGGGCCTCGCCGACCTCGTTGCCTCGAAGGTCGTCAAGCTCATCCTCCCGTAAAGCCTTTTCCATCCTGAGAGAGACATGTTCCGCTGGTACGTCGTCAACACCTATTCCGGCCACGAAAACAAGGTCAAGCACAACCTCGAGCACCGCATCGTGTCGCTCAACCAGCAGCGCGCGGTCCGGCAGATCATCGTCCCCACCGAGTCCGTCTCTGAGATGAAGGACAACCAGAAGATCACGGTGGAGAAGCGCACCATGCCCGGCTACGTGCTGGTCCAGATGGATCTCAACGAGGACTCGTGGTCGCTGGTGAAGGGCACGCCGGGGGTGACCGGCTTCGTCGGCGCCTCCAACGAGCCCGTCCCACTGACGCAGGCCGAGGTCGATCGCCTCCTGCACATGGAGCCGGCCGAGCGCCCGCGCAGTCGCGCCCAGTTCTCGATCGGCGAATCCGTCAAGGTCGTCTCCGGCCCGCTCTCGGACTTCTCGGGCGAGATCTCGGAGGTCAACGAGGACGCCCAGCGGCTCAAGGTCCTGGTGTCCATCTTCGGTCGAGAGACGCCGGTCGAGGTCGGCTTCGACCAGGTCAAGAAGATCTAGAGATGCTGCCCGGAGGAACCCCCTAGATGGCGAAGAAAGTCCTAACCCAGATCAAGCTGCAGGCGGTGGGCGGCCAGGCCAGCCCGGCGCCGCCGGTCGGTCCCGCGCTCGGTCAGCACGGCGTCAACATCATGGAGTTCGTCAAGGCGTTCAACGCCCAGACCCAGCAGGACGCCGGCACGGTGATCCCCGTGGTCATCACCGTCTACGAGGACCGCTCATTCACGTTCGTCACCAAGAGCCCGCCGGCGGCGGTGCTGATCAAGCAGGCCCTGTCACTGGAGAAGGGCTCGGCCGAGCCCCATCGCGACAAGGTGGCGACGATCAGCCGGGACCAGCTGCGGGCCATCGCCGAGAAGAAGATGGCCGACCTCAACGCCAACGACATCGACGCCGCGGCGAAGATCATCGCCGGTACGGCGCGGTCGATGGGCGTCGACGTCGTCTGAGCGCAAGGAGTCACCAAGCATGGCCAAGCACGGAAAGTCCTACCTCGATGCCAAACAGCGCTTCGACCGCGAACGGGAGTACAGCCCGTCCGAGGCGGTCGCGCTGGTCAAGCAGCTGAGCACGGCCAAGTTCGACGAGTCCGTCGAGGTGCACGTCCGCACCGGGCTGAACGTCCGCCACGCGGACGAGCAGCTGCGCGGGACCATCGCGTTGCCCAACGGTCTGGGCAAGGACGTCAAGATCGCCGTATTCGCCCAGGGCGACAAGGCGCGAGAGGCCGAGGAGGCCGGCGCCGACATCGTGGGCGGCGAGGACCTCGCCAAGCGCATCCAAGAGGGCTTTGACGATTTCGACGTCGCCATCGCCACCCCGGACATGATGCCCGTCGTCGGTCGCCTGGGCCGGATCCTCGGCCCCGCCGGCAAGATGCCCAACCCCAAGGTGGGCACGGTGACGATGGATGTCGCCAGGGCAGTCGGGGAGTCCAAGGCCGGCAAGGTGGAGTACCGCACCGATCGCACCGCCATCGTCCACATGGTGATCGGCAAGAGGAACTTCGAGGAGCGCATGCTGCTGGAGAACTACGCCGCCGTGATCGACGAGCTCATCCGCGCCAAGCCGGCGGCCGCCAAGGGCCGCTACATCCGCTCGGTCACGTTCGCGAGCACCATGGGCCCGGGCGTCAAGGTCGACCCGTCGCGCACCCGCGACATTGTGGAGGAGCCGGTAGCCGCCTAGAATGGGCGCGAGTTAACTGAAAGAGACGAAAGCCTCAGACCTCCGGCCGCCAGCGCGCGTAAGCCCGGAGCAGGCGGACCGCTCGACGCCGGCCGGCGATCTTACGCCGCGCCTCCCGACGACGCCCGCCCACCAGCGGGCGTTTCGTTTTCGAGAGAGAGCCAAGGTATGAACAGAGACCAGAAGACAGCCGTCGTCGACGAGATCGCCGGCGAGATCCAGGGAGCGGACGCGATCTTCGCGGTCGATTACCGCGGGATCACCGTGTCCCAGGTCGCCGACCTGCGGATCAAGCTGCGCGACGCCGACGCCCGGTTCCGCGTGGTGAAGAACTCGCTCTCGGAGCGCGCTGCCGACCAGGCCGGCCTCGACTCACTCAAGCCGATGCTGGTGGGGCCCACGGCCCTGGCCTTCGTCAACGGCGACGCGGCGCTCGCAGCCAAGGCGCTCAACGACGCCGCACGCCAGTTCAACCTGCTGGAGTTCAAGGGCGGCGTCCTGAACGGCGCCACCCTGACGGCCGACGATGTCCGCTCGATCGCCCGCCTCCCCGCGCGCGAGGTGCTCTACGCCCAGCTCGTGGGCACAGTGGCGGCGCCTCTGACCGGTCTGGCGCGCGGGCTCAACGCGCTCATCGGGGGGCTGGCCATCCAGCTGCAGGCGATCGCCGACCAAGGCCTCGTCACCGGCAGCCCGGCCGCTCCCCCGGCCGGAGACGCCGCCGAGGCCGCTGCCGAGGAGCAGGCGCAGGCGCTCGAGACCGCCCCCGGCGACACCGCGCCCGCGGCCGAGGAGCCGCCCGCGGGCCCGCCGGACCCCGAGCCCAACACCCCGGAGGCTGAGGCGGAGACCGCCCGCGCCGCCGACGAACCCGAAACGCAAGCCGCGTCGGACGCGACGACGTCCGACGAATAAGGAGGAACCATGGCCACCACTGAGGAATGGATCGACGAGCTCAAGTCGATCTCCGTGCTGGAGCTCTCCGAGCGCATCAAGGCGCTCGAGGATGCCTTCGGCGTGTCCGCCACGGCGGTCGCCGCTGCCGCGCCCGCGGCTGCTGCTGCCGGCGGTGACGGCGGCGGCGAGGCGGCCGAGGAGCAGTCGACGTTCGACGTCATCCTCACCGCTGCCGGCGACAAGAAGATCCAGGTGATCAAGGTCGTGCGCGCCGCTACCGGCCTTGGCCTCAAGGAGGCCAAGGCGCTGGTCGACGAGGCGCCCAAGCCCGTCAAGGAGGGCATCGAGAAGGTCGAGGCCGAAAAGCTCAAGGCCGACCTCGAGGAGGCCGGCGGGTCCGTCGACCTCAAGTAGTCCTGCCGGGTCCGCGGCTGGCGCGGACCTGCTCGCCCTTGAAACGCGCTCCGTGCCCGGCACGGGGCGCGTTTCGCGCGTGTAAGAGCCCTTCAGAAGTTCTTCGATGGCTCTGACCTTCATGTTCGCGGGCGGTGGTGAGCTGGCCCCATGACCACTCAAGCCCAGCTTCCTGACCGGGCTCCCCGCAGCATCTCGCCCCGTCAAGATCACCCCACCGACGGGATCGACTCGAGCCTCCCCTTCGTCGTCGACCCCTACGAGCTCCTCGACCACCGCACCCGCGACCGCCTCATCCCCGAGGCCGGCGCCCCCAGCGGCCGGTACCTGTCCCTCGAGCACGACGGCAAGGCCAGCCTCATTGCGCTGGACCGGCCGATCACCCACATCGGTCGCGGCCTCATCGCCGACGTGCGACTTCAGGACGCTCACGTCTCCAGGCGCCACGCCATCCTCGCGCTCCGCGGCGAGGGCGCGCGCATCCTCGACGACCGCAGCCAGAACGGCACGTTCGTCAACGGCCGGCGGGTCACCATCCAGCCCCTGAGCGACGGCGACGTGCTCCGCTTCGGTCGCGCGGTCTTCCGCTACACCGAAATCACCCCGCGACGCCGCGCCCAGCCGCTGCGCCGGATCCCCCTCGCCCGTCTCTCACGCCGCCCTCAGACGCCCGATCCGGCGGTCGCATAGGAGGTCAGTCCGGTGGACTCCGCGTGATGGACGTGGTGGCCGCTCCCGTAGACGGCTTGCTTGCCGGACCGGCCTTTACCCCCTACACTGGCCCCGTCAGCCAATAGCCGTAGCCGTCCAAACACGCGGCGCCGCGCCACATACGCGGCTGCCGGGGACGGGGTCCGTGAGAGCTGAGCGGTCCTCCACAGGGCGCCAATGCCGTGTGCTATCTTTGCTGGTCGCGCTCGCTTGAGCCGAAAAAGCTCAGGTTGCGTCCAGTTCCTCCCTCTCGACCGCCCGAGGAGTCGCCGTCTTGGCAACCGCTCACGCCCCCCGGACGCGCCGTAGTTTCGCGCGTCTGAACAAGGTCCTTGAAGT
>DASXJW010000080.1:0-22876 GCA_036497165.1 Solirubrobacteraceae bacterium | reverse complement strand
TCAAACGACAGGGCGTTCTTGCGCCCGAGGGCGAACCGCGTGGCTTCGATCGTGCCGATCGCGCCGCTCTCGAACTCCACCACCGCCTCGATGGCATCGTCGACATCGACTCGGCCGCCGGGCCTCTCCTCGATGAAGGTGCGGGCGGATCCCGCGATCGTCGCGATCTCTCCAACCAGGTAGCGAGCCAGATCGATGACATGGGCACCGATGTCTCCAAGTGCCCCTGAGCCCGAGGCCTCCTTGGAGAGCCGCCAGACCATCGGGAACTCGGGATCGGCGATCCAGTCCTGCAGGTAGCGCCCGCGGAAATGACGAATCTCGCCGATGTCGCCGGCCTCGATCAGGCGACGGGCCAGCCGCACCGCCGGCACGAAGCGATAATTGAAGGCGCACATGGCCTTGACTCCGGTGGCCTCGACACGCCGCCAGATCTCATGGGCCTCGTCGCCCGTGCGGCCGAGCGGCTTCTCGCAGAGCACGTGCTTGCCGGCCTCTGCCGCGGCGATGGTCGGCTCGGCGTGGACCGCGTTGGGCCCCCCGTTGTCAAAGAGCCCGACGGCCTCATCATCGACGAGCGCGCGCCAGTCGGTCTCCCAGCGCTCGAAGCCGAAGCGCCGGGCCGCAGCGGCCACCGCCCGCTCGTCCCGACCCGCCACGGCGATGAGGCGCGGGATCAGGGGCAGGTCAGGGGCCATGTAGGGCAACGTGCGGTAGGCGTTGACATGCGCCCTGCCCATGAAGGCGTAGCCCAGCATGCCGATCCCTATCGCCGGCGGTGGCGGCTGGTCGCCCCCGCCGTCCGGCACAACCCCGATCTCGGGCATGGCTACGAGCCCGAGAAGGCTTCGTCGAAGACGACCGCGGAGGGCGCGAAGTCGTGCTCCCGGAGGAATCGGACAGCCTCGGTGGCGCCCCATTCCCGATCCATCCCGGCGTCCTCCCACTCCACCGATAGGGGCCCCTCGTACCCGATGCGGTTGAGGACCCGCAGGACGGACTCGAAGTCCACGTCCCCGTGCCCGGGTGAGACGAAGTCCCAGCCCCGGTCGCGTTCGCCGAAGTTCAGATGCGAGCCGAGAATCGAGCGCCGTCCGTCGAGCGTGCGCCGGGAGTCCTTGACATGGACGTGATAGATCCGCTCGCTGAACTCCTCGAGGAACGCCGCCGGATCCAGGAACTGCGGGATGAGGTGGCTGGGATCGAAGTTGATGCCGAACCCCGGTCGGTGGTCGATCGCCTCCAGGGTTTGCCGGGTGGTGACGAAGTCGTAGGCGATCTCGGTGGGATGCACCTCCAGGCCGAACCGGACGCCCTCCTGGTCGAACACGTCGATGATCGGGCTCCACCGCTCCGCGAAGTCGACATAGCCGGCCGCGATGGCCTGAAAGTCATTGGGCGGGAAGGAGTAGAGCTGCGCCCAGATCGAGGAGCCGGTGAACCCGTTGACCGTGGTGACGCCGAAGGCGGCTGCGGCGCGTGCCGTGTCCTTGACGCGGTCCGCCGCGCGTCGGCTTACGCCCTCGGCGTCGCCGTCGCCCCAGATCTCCGGGGGGAGGACCGAGCGGTGGCGCTCGTCGATGGGGTCGCACACCGCCTGCCCCACCAGGTGGGTCGAGATCGCCCAGCAGTTGAGATCGTGGCGCTCGAGCAGCTCGCGGAGCGCGCGCACGTAGCCGGGGTCGGCCAACGCCGCCTGCACGTCGAAGTGATCTCCCCAACAGGCGAGCTCGAGCCCGTCATATCCAAACGACTTGGCCTTGGGGGCGAGATCCGCGATTGGCAGATCTGCCCACTGACCAGTGAACAGCGTGACCGGTCGACTCATGTTCCTCCCAGGATGACGGGGAGCGCCCTCTCATCGCTCCTAGGGAAAACGTTATCTCTCGGACAAATCCGTGTCAATGCGCGGAGGTCGGACATGCTCTGCACGTAGGCCGCCAATACGTCGTGCCAGCGTCATAGGCTATGGCTATGTGGCAGCCGAAGTCATGAACCTCCGCCAGATCAACTACCTGCTCGCCGTCGTCGAGGAGGGATCGTTCACCCGGGCGGCGCAGCGGCTCTCGGTGGCCCAGCCGTCCCTCTCTCAACAGGTGCGCGCTCTCGAGCGGGAGCTGGGCGGGGAGCTCCTGGAGCGCATGCCCAGCGGGGTGCAGCTCACCGCAGCCGGACGCGCGTTTCTGCCGGAGGCGCGCGCCGCAGCGTCGCACGCGGCCCGGGCGGCCGAGGCGGCGCGTACCACCTTGGGCGCGCCGGGGCGCCAGCTCGAGCTGGCCACGGTGACGTCTCTGGCCGTCGGCCTGCTGCCGGGGGCGCTGGCGCGCTGGCACCGCAGCCAGACCGACACCGCGGTGTACCTTCACGAGTTCCGCCATCGCCGCGACCTGCATGAGGCCGTCCGAGGCGGGCTCGGTGATCTGGGCGTCGGTCCACGGCCGGCGAATTGGACGGGACCGATCACCCGCTTGGGCTGGGAGGAGTTCGTCATCGTGCTCCCGTCCCACGAGCCGCTCGCTCGCGACCATGGCTCAATCGCCCTCGAGCGTCTGGCCGACCGCGACTGGGTGCTGCTCGAACCCGGTCACGGCCTGCACGAGCTGGCCCAGCGTGCCTGCGCCCGCGCCGGCTTCGTGCCGCGCGCCGCGGTGCGTACCGGCCAAGTTGCCGCGGCCGCCCAGCTGGCGGCCGCCGGTCTCGGACCGACCCTCCTCGGCAATTTCGCCATCCCCGCGGGGCTCGACGCCGCGCTGATGCGCACGCGCCCCCGGATGGTCCGCGAGGTGGTGGCGTTCACCCGCACCACATGGTCGCCCGCCGCCGAGCAGTTCCTGGACCTCATGGGCAAGCTGCCCATGCGCTCCCGCCCGCGCGGCGCTGAGCTGATCGGCTGACCCGGCCCACCCGAGCGGGGTCAGGGCGTCGATCAATGGGATAACCTATGCCAACCCATGGCGCTAGAGGCATCAGCTATCGCCCTGCATGACCTGTCGCTGCTGCGCGAGCAGGCCTTCATCGACGGCGAATGGTGCGACGCCGACAATGGCGCGACCTTCGAGGTCGCCGATCCGGCGACCGGCGAGGTGCTCGGGCGGGTGCCCCGGATGGGCGTCCCCGAGACGAGGCGGGCGATCGAGGCCGCCGAGCCGGCCCAGCGCGAGTGGGAGCGGCGGCCGGCGGCGGAGCGCGACGGCGTCGCGCCCCAGAGCGCCATGTGGCACGAGGAGACGTTCGGCCCGGTGGCCGCGGTCCGGACGTTCGCCGACGAGCGTGAGGCCATAACCGTCGCCAACGACACCCCGTTCGGGTTGGCGGCGTATGTCTACAGCCGTGACCTGGGGCGCATCTTCCGGGTCTCCGAGCAGCTGGAGTACGGGATCCTGGGCATCAACACCGGCTTCATCTCGGTAGACGTTGCGCCGTTCGGTGGGGTCAAGGAATCCGGGATCGGGCGGGAGGGATCCAAGTACGGCGTCGACGATTGGGTCGAGACGCGCTACCTGTCTCTGGGAGGGATCGAAGAATGATCGTCGAGATGCGCGAGTACACGCTCGTGCCAGGCAAGGTGCCCGAGTACTTCAAGCTGTACGAGACGGAGGGGATGGCGATCCAGCGCGAGATCCTCGGCGCCAACCTCGGCTACTACTCCACCGAGATCGGCCCCTCGATCAACATGGTCGTGCACCTGTGGGCCTATGACAGCTTCGACGACCGTGTGGCCCGCCGCAGGCAGCTCGGCGCCCACCCGGGGTGGCAGTCCTACGTGCAGAAGATCCGGCCGATGATCCTCGCCCAGGCCAACCGGATCCTCACGCCCGCACCGTTCATGGATGAGGAGGCGGCGCGATGAGCGCGCTCCAGGATCGCGTAGCGATCGTCACCGGCGGCGCCCAGGGCATCGGCCGCCACATCGCCGACAAGCTCCACCGTGAGGGCGCCACCGTGGTCGTGGCGGATCTCCAGGCGGCTCCTGAGGTGGCCGAGTCGCTCGGCGGCTTGGCCGTCGAGGTCGACGTCTCCGATCCGGCGGCCTGCGAGCGCATGACCCAAGCGGCCATTGACGCCTACGGGCGCATCGACATCCTCGTCAACAACGCAGGGATCTACACCTCCCTGGTCCCCACGCCCTTCGAGCAGCTGTCGGTCGCGGAGTGGAAGCGGGTGTTCGACGTCAATGTGCTCGGCATGTACCTCGCCACCCGTGCGGTCGCCCCCCACATGCGCGCCGCCAAGTACGGGCGGATCATCAACATGGCCTCCGGGACCCCGTTCAAGGGCGTGCCCTTTCTGCTGCACTACGTCACCAGCAAGGGTGCGGTGCTGGCCATGACCAAGGCGCTGGCCAAGGAGCTGGGCGGCGACAACATCCTCGTCAACACCGTGGCTCCCGGGTTCACAATGTCCGATGGCGTGATGGCCAACCCCGTACAGATCCAGGCGTTGCAGGAGGTCTCGGCCCAGGCGCGCGTGCTGGCGCGTGACCAGTTCCCGGAGGACATCGTCGGCGCAGTGGCCTTCTTCGCCGGCGAGGGCGCGTCCTTCATCACCGGACAGTCGCTCGTCGTCGACGGCGGCGCCTACTTCAACTAGCGGCTGTGCGCGGAGGCACCTCGCTCACGCCTTCGCCGGTGGCCGCTCCGATCAGCGCTAGCTAGGGGGATGGAGATGCAGTTGCAGGTTCTGGAGCACAGTCTGGACGACGGCGAGTCACTGTCACTCGACTCCGCGCCGCGCGTCGTCTATCGGCTGGTCGAGCAGGAGGCCGCCTACACGACCGGGCCGATCACCCTCACCGGCCGCGCTCATCTACTGAGCTTCGAGCTGGTGCCCGAAGCCTCGGCGCAGGCCAAGCTCTCGGCACCGGTCGAGATCGATGGCGAGCAGCTCATCCGCCTGGACACCGTGTCGTTTCCTCCCGGTGGTGTCGCCTACCTGCACGTGCACCGAGGGCCCGGGATCCGCGTTCTGCTTCGGGGCGAGATCCGCATCGAGACCGAGGGGACGACGACCACGTACGGCCCGCTGGAGGCGTGGTTCGAGTCCGGTCCGGTGCCGGTCTTCGCGGCTGCCTCGGAGACGATGCCCACGGCGTTCGTGCGCTGCATGATCCTGCCGGCCGAGCTGCTGGGGAAGCGGTCGTTGCGCTACGTTCGCGATGAGGACGCGGACAAGCCCAAGCTGCAGGAGTACAGGATCTTCGTCGACGAGTTGCTCTCGGACGCCGCGGTCGCCACGTGACCGAGCCGCGCCGCGGCGGGCACGTCCTCGCCGATGCCCTCGTGGGCCAGGGGTGCGATCTGGCGTTCTGCGTCCCCGGCGAAAGCTATCTGCCGCTGCTGGATGGACTCTATGCCCACCGCGAGACGGTCCGGGTCATCACCTGCCGCCATGAGTCGGCCGCCGCCAATGCCGCCGACGCCTACGGCAAGCTGACCGGGCGCCCGGGATTGTGCATGGTCACCCGAGGGCCGGGCGCCACCCAGGCGGCGGTGGGAGTGCACACGGCAAGTCAGGACTCCACGCCGTTCCTCCTCCTCGTCGGACAGGTGGCCCGTCACATGCGGGGGCGGGAGGCCTTCCAGGAGATCGATTGCTCGGCCGTGTTCGGCTCGATGGCCAAGGGCGTGTTCGAGATCGACGACCCGCAGCGCATTCCCGAGATCGTGGCTTCGGCGTATTCGCTGGCCTTGGGCGGTCGTCAGGGGCCGGTGGTCATCTCCTTGCCCGAGGATGTCCTCTCGGCCGCCGTCGAGGACGAGCCGGCGGCCCCGCCGCGTACGGTGGCCCGACAGCCTGCGGCCGATCCGGCCGATGTCGCCCGGCTGCGTGACCTGCTGCAGCGGGCGGAGCGGCCGATGGTGCTGGTCGGCGGCGGGCCATGGGACCGCGAGGCATGTCGCCATCTGAGCGCCTGGGCAGGCGCCTGCACCCTGCCCGTAGCGGCCTCCTTCCGCCGCCAGGATGTCCTCGACAACGCGTCGTCCGCCTATGTCGGCGACGTCGGACTGGGCGTCAACCCCGCGCTGGCTCAGCGCCTGCGCGATTGCGATCTGTTCATCGCGCTCGGCCCCCGGCTCACCGAGATCGAGACCCAGGGCTACACCGTGCCGGGGCCGCCCGTAGCGCGCCAGATGCTCGTTCATGCGCACCCGGATCCCCGCGAGCTGGGCCGTGTCTATCAGCCTGCGCTCGGCATCGTCGCTGGGATGTCCGCGCTGACCGCCGCGCTCGACGCCGGGTGCCAAGTCGCCGGTGACCGCTGGGCGCAGTGGACCGCGTCGGCGCGGGCCGACTACGAGAACTGGTCGGCGCTTCCGGAGGCCGGCGATCGCCTGGACCTCGGTGCCGCCATCGCCGTCCTGCGCGAGCTCCTGCCCGCGGACACCGTCTACTGCAACGGCGCGGGCAACTACACGGTGTGGGTCCACCGCTTCACCCGCTACCGCCGGTGGGGCACCCAGCTGGCTCCGCAGAGTGGCGCCATGGGATACGGGATCCCTGCGGCGATCGCCGCCCAGCTGGTGCATCCCGACCGGCGCGTGGTGGCCTTCGCCGGTGACGGCTGCTTTCAGATGTGCGGCCAGGAGCTGGCCACCATGGTCGCGGAGGACCTACCGGTGATCGTCGTCGTGGCCAACAACGGCATGCTGGGCACCATCCGGATGCATCAGGAGCGCCGCTTTCCCCGCCGGGTGATCGCCACCGATCTCGTCAACCCCCGCTTCGACGAGCTGGCACGCGCCTATGGCGCTCACGGGGAACGGGTGGAGCGCGCCGAGGATGTGCTCGGCGCGGTGCAGCGGGCGCGCGACAGCCGCCGGCCCGCCCTCATCGAGCTCATCTGCGATCCCGACGCGCTGACGCCGAGCACGTCGCTGTCGAGCCTGACGCCGGCCCCGACATGAGCTTCACCTCACTGGACAGCGGTGGCTTCGAGCTTGCTCCCGGAGCGATTGCCCGGTCCCTGTTCGGCGAGAGGGCGATGCTCAACGTCGTGGAGATGGAGCCGGGTGCGGTGGTCGCCATGCACTCCCACCCCCACGAGCAGCTCGGGCTCATCCTGGCGGGCTCGATGACGATGGTCGTCGACGGCGTCAGCCATGAGTGCGGGCCGATGGTCGCCTATGTCCTTCCCGGCGACGTGGAGCATGGCGGCACCGCCGGCCCCGAGGGCGCCACCGTGCTCGATGTGTTCGTGCCCGTCCGCGAGGACTACCGTGGGCGGGCTCAGGCGGCCAAATAGCCTCCGTCGATCGGCAGGACGGCGCCGGTGACAAAACGCGCGTGATCGGAGCAGAGAAAGAGCGCGGGGCCGATGAGATCCTCGGGTACCCCCCAGCGCGCCATCGGCGTGCGCGCCAGGATGGTGTCGCCGGCGCCGCCTGGTTCGCGCAGCGCCGCCGTCAGCGGCGTGGCGATCCAGCCGGGCGCGATGGCATTGACGCGTACATCGGGGGCCCAGGCCACGGCCAGCGACTTGACGAGCGCGACCACACCGGCCTTGGAGGCGGCGTAGCCGGGCACCCGGGGGCCGCCGACAAACGACAGCATGGAGGCGGTCGCCACCGCCGCACCCCCGGCCTCGCGGAGACGCTCATGGGAGGCAGCCAGCGTCCGCATCGTGCCGGTGAGGTTGACGTCCAGCACGCGGGCGAATGTCTCTGGGTCGTGCTCATCGTCGCGGCGGATGATGCCCGCGCAGCACACCACGGCATCCAGGCGCTCCAGGCCGGCGACGACCGCGGGCACCACCTCCGGGTCGGTGACGTCACCCTCCAGGAACTCCACCCCCTCGGCGGGGACGGCGGGGGGCCCAAGCCCCAGAGCGGTGACCCGGGCGCCGGCCGCCGCGAAGCCGGTGGCGATCGCCAGCCCGATCCCGCTGGTGGCGCCGGTGACAAGGGCGCCGCGCCCCGAGAAGTCGAAGCTCACCGGATGAACTGATCGACGTAGTCGGCGCCGAGGCCGACCCTCGCGTAATGCTCGCGGCACATCTCGATCTTGGTGAACACGTCCTCGAAGCCGGTTGTCTCCCCCCAAGGATCGACGTAGATCATGACGCCGTTGACGGTGAACATGGTGATCATCTCCGTCTCGCCCTCGGGCACCACCAACGTGTGTGTCTCGCCTGGCGGCTCGAACAGGAAGGCGCCCGGTTCGGCCATCCAGTCATGCTCCAGGTAGTGCCAGCGGCCCTTGATGACGTAGCCGGTGACCGGTTGGGGGTGGCGGTGGCGGCTCACCATCCCGGTTCGGCGGACGCGCAGGAGGTTGCACCAGTAGCCCTGGCGGGTGTGGAGCAGGAGCGGCCGGAAGTCAAGCCCCTCGGCCTGGGGCACCCAGAGGCGGTCGTCGTCGGGCACCGCCGGCGAGACGAGGACCTCCTCGGCGGCCTCAGCCGGGAACGGGAGCTGATACGGCATGCGCGACGTGTCGGCGGTACTCATCCGCGCTGCCTGAGGACCTCGATGGTCTGCGCGACGCCGGCGCGCAGCGGAGTGGCGACGGGGTCGACGGCTGCCGTGTCCTCCGGCAGCGGGAGCGCCACGTCCTCCTTGTAGGTGATCGTTCCGCCCGCCTCGGGAAGGACCTCCTCGATGGCCGCGATGATGTCGGCGACGTGTTCGGATGGTCCGCCCAGGTTCCGCACGGGTGCCCCCGGTTCCTCAGCGCAGCTCCGCGCGCCGGCGATGAACTTCGCGGCGACGTCGGGGGCGAATTGGAACTGTGCGCGCCCACCGAACGGGATCTCATAGGACTGACCGGCGAGCCCCGCCGCCATGGCCAGCGTGGGTCCGGCGGTCATCCCGTTGTCGCGTCCGGGCCCATAGACGACGTGCGGGCGGAGGCCGACGCTCGAGAGGCCGGCATCGTGGAAGTAGACGCGGGCCGCTCCCTCGTTGGCTTGCTTGTGCACGCCGTAGTGGTAGAGGGGATGGCCGTCGGCGTCCTCCTCCACACGGACCCCGTCGCTGCGGTCATAGGCGGCCACCGACGACGCGTAGGCGACGCCCGCGACCTCGCCCCGCCGCGCGGCCTCCAGCACGTTGACCGTGCCCACCACGTTGACCAGGGCACCACGCGGCGGGTCGGCCTGAGCGACGGGCATGAGCAGCGCGGCGAGGTGGACGATGTGGGTGATGCCGTGATCGGCGATCGTCTGGTTCAGCCGGGCCAGATCGGTGACGTCGCCGTGGACGAGTCGCACGAGACCGACCTCGTCCGGGGCCATGATCAGGTTCAGGCGCCGTGTGTCGTCGCCGAGATCGAAGCCGACGACCTCATGGCCTTCCCTCACGAGCTGACGGCACGTCCAGGCGCCGATGCAGCCCAACGCTCCGATGATCAACCAGCGCTCCTCAGACATCCTGGTAGACCGTGACCTCTTCTGTGTAGAACTCGTGCGCCGCCGAGCCCTGCTCGTGCGGTCCGAAGCCCGACTCCTTGGTGCCGCCGAAGGGCACGTGCACCTCTGCGCCCGCGGTCTGTGAATTGACGTGCAGGATGCCTGACTGCAGCTCGTCCACACAGCGCTGCGCCGTGCTCAGACTGGTCGTGAACACCGCCGCCGATAGTCCGAAGCGCACAGCGTTGGCTCGCTCGATCGCCTCCTCGATGGTGCCGAAGCGATACAGCGAACTCACCGGCCCGAACACTTCCTCACAGGAGAGGAAGGCGTCGTCGGCGACGTGCTCGAACAGCGTGGGCGCGATGATGTAGCCCTGCCCGTCGGCGCGCTCGCCGCCGGCGAGCACACGGCCGCCCTCGTCACGGCCCCGCTGGATGCCCGCGAGCACCTCCTCGAACTGCTTCTCGTTGACGACCGGTCCCACCTCGGTCTGCGGATCGGATGGATCACCGACCTTGCCGGCGTGGATGCGGGCCAACAGCCGCTCGCGGAACTCCTCGTAGACGCCATCTTGGACGTACACGCGGCGCGTGGCGGTGCACTTCTGTCCGGCCGACCAGTACGCGCCGGCGTAGGCGGCGGCGACGGCGGCGTCGAGTGAGGCGTCGTCAGCGACGATGAGCGGGTTGTGGCCGCCGAGTTCGAGCTGGACGCGTTTGCCCTGGGCCGTGGCCTTCTCGCGCACGCCGACGCCGACCGGCACCGACCCGGTGAAGGAGACGGCGCTGACCCCGGGCGCCCGCACGAGTGGATCCCCTGCCGCCGAGCCACGGCCGATGATGACGTTGAAGACTCCCTCGGGAAGGCCGGCCTCATCGAAGGCCGCCGCGAGATGCAATCCCGTGAGCGGCGAGTCCTGAGCGAGCTTGATCACCACGGTGTTGCCGTAGGCCAGGGCGGGCGCGGACTTCCATGTCGGAATGGCGATCGGGAAGTTCCACGGGGTGATCAGCCCGACCACGCCCACCGGGCGGCGGCGTGTGTAGACGATCGCCCCCGTGGCCGACTGCTCGAACAGCTGGCCGACCGGCCGCAGCCCCTCACCCGCGAAGAAGCGCAGTATCGCCGCCGCCCGCCCTGCCTCGCCGCGCGACTCGCGCAGCGGCTTGCCCATCTCCCGGGTCATGTCCTGAGCGAGTTTCTCGGCGCGGGCCTCGATGGCGACCGCGGCCTTGCTCAGGTAGGCGCCGCGCGCGGCGGCCGGCAGGCGGGCCCAAGCGCGGCTCGCCTCGGCCGCCGCCGCCACCGCCGCCGCCACGTCGTCGCCGTCGGACCCGGGAAACTCCCCGACGGACTCGCTCGGGCGCCACGGGTTGCGGCGCTCGTAGACCGCGCCGCTGCGGCTCGGAACCCACTGGCCCGCGATGAAGTTGGCGGCTGGTGCGGTGGTGATCGTGTCTGACACGGTGCGCAGTCTCAGTGACCAGTGACTAGTAGGTGGCTCGGCCGCCGGAAACATCGAACACGCCCGCGGTCGAGAACGTGCAGTCCCCGGAGGCGAGGTACTCGATGAGCGCGGCCACCTCATCGGGTTGGCCCATCCGCCCCATGGGGACCCGGCTGAGCATATAGCTGACGTGCTCGTCGCTCATGTCCCCGAGCATCTGGCCCTGGATCACGGCCGGCGTCACGCAGTTGACGAGCACCCCGGTCTGGGCCAGATCCTTGCCGATCGCCTTGGTCATGGCGATCACCGCCGCCTTGGATGCCGAGTAGGCGGTGGCCATGGGGTTTCCCTCCTTGCCGGCGATCGAGGCCACGTTCACGATCCGACCGTAGCCGCGGGGGACCATCACCCTGGCCGCGGCGCGGTTGCCCCAGAACACGCCATCGCAGTTGATCTGCATGACGCGCCGCCACTCGTCGTCGGGCACCTCCACCGTGGGCAGCGAGTCCCCGGTCACGCCCGCGGCGCACACCAGGATGTCCAGCGGCCCCAGCTGGACCTCGACGTCGGCGATCGCACGGTCGACGTCGGCGGACTGGCGCACGTCGCCGGTGAGCGACAGCACACCCTCGGCTGCCGACGGGTGCAGGTCCAGCGTGGCCACCTGGGCTCCGCCGGCCTGCAGCCGCGCCACCACGGCACCCCCGATGTCGCCGGCGCCCCCCGTGATCAGCGCCGTCCGGCTGTCGAAGCGCCGGGTGCTCACCCGAGCGGCTTACCGCCGAGGCCCCACTGCTTGGGCGGCAGGCCCGAGACGACGACCCACGTCTCGTCGCGGATCTTCTCGGAGGTGCACTCCACCACTGCGTCGGTCACCTTCTCGATGAGCTTGGGGACGGTCTCGTCATTGATGCGGCTGTCGAAGAGCTTGATCTCCACGATCGGCACGGCGCCTCCTTGTTGGGGTTGGGGTGAAGGTCGGGTGACTAGTGCTCGACGTAACGGCTGTCTCCATCGGCGCCGAGCACGAGGTCATTGTCGGGGTCTGCCACATGGTCACGCGGGACCGGCGACATGGCCTCGAGGAACGTGCAGCCGGAGTCCGAACGCAGCGAGTGCTCGACGCCGCGGTTGATGACGACGCAGTCTCCTTCTCGCACCATTCGGGTTTGGCCGTCCACGGTCATCTCCAGCTCGCCGCCGGTGATCCACATCACCTGCTCGGAGTCAGCGTGCGAATGGGCGGGAACGTCGGCTCCCGGCTCGTAGGCGACCTGGCAGAAGAGGATCTGCTCGCCGGCGATCGACCGCAGGTCGACCTTCGGGAACAGTGACAAGCCGGCGCGGCCGTTCCACGACTGGAAGGGCGAGTTACTCATGGGCGGTCCAGGAAGCCGGCGCCGCCGTTGCTCGTCACCGTGCGCAGCGAGAGCTCCTCGTCGAAGATCACGCGCTTGCCCTCCTGCCGCGGCTGCGCCTTGGCCTTGATGGCCCGCAGCACTCTCTCCGGAGAGGCCGGCATCTCGGTCACCCACACGCCGACGGCGTCGTGAATGGCGGCGATGATGGCCGGCGGCTGCGCGTTGTTGGCCATCTCACCGATCGCCTTGGCGCCGAACGGCCCGTCGACTGAGGGGTTCTCGAGGATCACGTTCTGGAGCTCGGGGAGCTTCTCGATCGTGGGCGCCAGATACGAGCCGAACTGCTCGCCGCGATGCTCGACCGAGGGGTAGTGGGGGTAGCACTCCTCCAGCAGCCCCAGACCGAGCCCCATCATCGCGCCGCCCTCGATCTGGCCCTCGACCAGCAAGGGATTGATCGCACGGCCCACGTCGTAGACCGAGACCATCCGCGTGACCTCGACCTCGCCGGTCTCGTCGTCGACGACCACATCTGCGACGCATGCGGCGTATGAAATCGCCGAGTGCGGCTCCTCGGTGACCGAACCGTCGTCGTCGTTGACCTCGGCCAGGGGCTTGAGCGCGGTGCCCTGACCAGAGATGAGCTCGCCGTAGGCATAGGTGGCCGCACCGGCGACCTCCGAGACGGAGATCTTGCGGTCCGGGGCCCCCTTTGCGACCACCTCACCGTCGGCGATCTCGAGGTCGCCCGGATCGATCTCCAGCTCCTTGGAGGCGATGTCCAACACCCGTTCGCGCACCCGCTCGGCGGCGTAGCGGACGGCGTTGCCTCCGATGAAGGTGCCACGTGAGGCGAAGGTGCCGGTGCACACCGCCGAGGAGTCCGTGTTGGAGTTGTCCATCGTCACCCAGTCGTAGGGCACGCCGAGGGCGTCGGCGACGATCTGGGTGTGCACCGTCTTTGAGCCCTGCCCGATGTCGACCGTACCCGAGAACACATCGACGCGGCCGTCGGGCTTGAGCTTGATCCAGGCTTGACTGGGATCGCCGTTCTGGTTCATCCCCGTGGGGTACTCGATCGTGGCGAAGCCACGTCCGGTGTGCTTGGCCATCAGCGTCCTCCTCCATTGCCGGGGGCGGCGTCGAGCGCGCCGGCGCGCTTGAGCACATGCGCTCCTTCCGGGGCCTGCTGGGCCACGAGGTGGGCGGGCAGCAGATCGCCGCTCCGTCGCTCCGAGGTCATCGCCCGGAACTGCGCGGGCAGTTCCTTGCCGACCGCGTCGGCCGTCGCCAGCGTCACCGGCACCGTCGAGGGATCCTGCATCGCCACCAGATTGCCGGTGGTGTCGCCGACCCGGTTGGCGTTCTTGAGCCGGATCTCCCACGGGTCGAGCCCGAGCACGTCGGCCACCCGGGTGATGTGGGTCTCCACCGCCATCGACACCGAGGTGACCCCGAACCCGCGCATCGCGGTCGTGGGGACGCGGTTGGTGAACACGACAAAGCCGTCGAATTTGAGGTTCGGGATCGTGTACGCCCCTGTGTGGTGGAAGGCGTGCTTGGTCAGCCCATAGGGGGAGAAGCGGGCGTAGGCCCCCGAGTCGTGCAGGGTGACCATCCGCCGGCCGAGGATCCAGCCATCGCTGCTCACCGCATCCTCGATCTCGATGTGCCAGGGCGCCCGGGTGGAGGACACCAGGAACTCCTCCTCGCGCGTCCATCGCCATTTCACCGGCCGTTGCGCCTTGAGGGCGAGCACCGCGGCGATCGTCTCTGAAGCGGTGTCGACCTTCCCGCCGAAGCCGCCCCCGACCGTGCCGCCGATGAACTTGATCCGGTTGAGCGGCAGCTTGAGGTGAGCCGCCACCACGCCGAGCGAGAAGTACATCGCCTGCGTGCAGGAGTAGACGGTCAGCCGGCCGTCGGGCTCGGGGATGACGAGGGCCGCCTGCGTCTCCAGAGGGACGTGCTCGATGGCCTGCGGGCGGTAGACCCCCGAGACGATGGTGTCGGCCGCGTCCATGGCCCACTCGATGTCGCCCTTGCGCACGCGCCGGTGGTTGTGGGGCCCGAAGTGCGGGAACACCGGTCCCCACTCATGGATCTCAGGCGCGTCCGGCTCCAGGGCGAGCCGGATGTCGAACAGCGCGGGGCGCTCCTCGTACTCGACGTCGATGAGCTGCAACGCCTCCATGGCAGTGTCGACGTCCTCCGCAGCCACCGCGGCCACGGGCTGACCGCGCCACCGGACGACATCCTCAGCCAGGAGGGGTTCGTCGGCCGGCACCCCGAGGGCCTCGAGATGCCCGTAGATGTTGTGCGGCACGTCTCTGTGGGTGACGATCGCCCGGACGCCCGGGAGCTGCTCCGCCCGGCGGGTGTCCAGGTTCCGGATCGCGGCATGGTGATGGGGCGAGCGCAGGGCGCGCGCCTGGAGCATGCCCGGGGCCTTGACGTCGTCGACGAAGGCCGTCCGCCCGGTGATGTGGGCGATCCCGTCGTAGCGGGGAAGCTTGGCGCCAACCGCCTTCATGCCGGCGCTCCTTTCGGCTCGACCTCAGGTTGTGATGCGTCGCCCTCGAACTCGACGCCGTGGTGACCCTCGTACTCGCCGTTGGCAGCGGCGATGACCGCGTCGAGGATCTTGACGTATCCCGTGCACCGACAGACATGCCCACTGAGAGCCTCGATGACCTGCTCGCGCGTCACGGGACCTCCGCCGGTCCTGTCGATGAGGGCCTGGGCGGCCATCAGCATGCCGGAGGTGCAATAGCCGCACTGAGCGGCATAGCGGTCGTTGAAGGCCGCCTGCAGCGCCGCGAGATCTCGCGGCGTGCCCAATCCTTCCACCGTGGTCACCCGAGCGCCTTCCAGCGTCCCCACGGGGAGGAGGCAGGCCCGCCGGGGCTCGCCATCCACCCACACGGTGCAGCTACCGCAACCGCCCTGTTCGCAGCCCGGTTTGACGCTCGTGACGCTCAACTCGTCGCGCAGAACCGTCAGCAGTGGTGTGACCGGCGAGCTCGCGGTCGCCCGGGGCGTGCCGTTGACCATCAATTCCATGCTCAGCCTCCCTGCAGCTGTTCGATCACCCTCGCCGTGAGCACGGGCAGGACCTCCCGCCGGTACCAGCCCGAAGCCAGCGCGTCATCCGGAGGCTCGACGCCCTCGCCGGCGTGGGCGCCGGCCTCGGCCGCCGACTCTCCGTTGGCGAGAGCCTCCTCCACCCCCGAGAGGCGAACCGCGGACGGCGCGATGCCCGCCGCGGCAACGCGAACGCCGCCCCCCACATCGGCGGCGGCCACCGCCATCACCGAATAGGAGTGGGAGTGCGGCCGGCGCTGCGTGAGATATGCGCCGCGAGCGGGACGATCGATCTCGATGCTGAGAACCAACCGGCCGCGCTCGTGTGCCAGGTAGTCCTCCACCGGCTCCGTTCGCTCCCCGTCGGCGCCGACCGAGCGCACGCGCGCGCCCATGGCCAGCAGCGGCGCCTGAAGGTCCCCGCGCGGAGAGGCCACCCCGGGCGGGGCGGCGAGGTTGCCGCCGATCGTCGCCTGGGCGCGAATCTCGGGATCGGCCACGGCGGCCGCGGCCTCCGCCAGCGGAGGCACGCCGGAGGCGACCACCGCGTCAAGAGTGGCCATCGCGCCGAAGGTCACCACGCCGTTGTCGGTGACGGTGTCCAGCCCTGCCCGATGAAGCATCAACGTCCGCCCGCCCTTGGGGTATCGGCCGTAGGTCACATCGGGCATCAGGATGGTCCCGCCGGCCAGCACCGTCACGCCCGAGCCGTCGCGGAATGCCTCGACAGCCTCCGCCTCGGATGTCGGAATGAGTGCTTCGGTGTCGCTGCTTCTCACGCCTCTCCCTCTTCAGCTCGCCGCTCACGCCAAAGCCAGGCTCTATGGTGAAGCCGCCTGGCAGTGACTCAGTCTATAGGCTCGACGCCGCGCTCGGAGTCTAAGATGGGCTCATGGAGAGGATTGGCAGCATCGACCAACTGGAGCTGGCCCTCCTGGAGAGTTCCTACCTTCCGGACCGTGGCCTGGCGACCGTCCTGTACCTCGCGCTGCAGGTTCGCAAGCCGCTTCTGCTGGAAGGCGAGGCCGGGGTGGGCAAGACGGAGGCCGCGAAGGCCATCGCCCAGGCGCTCGGAACCCGGATGATCCGTCTGCAGTGCTACGAGGGGCTGGATATCACCCATGCCGTCTACGAGTGGAACTACACCCGCCAGCTCCTGCACATCCGCGCCGCGCAGGAGGGCGGCCGGATCGACGAGGAGGAGCTCTTCAGTGAGCGCTTCCTCATCCGCCGGCCGCTGCTGGAGGCCATCACCGCTCCCGACCCCGTGGTCCTGCTGATCGACGAGATCGACCGCGCCGACGACGAGTTTGAGGCCTTCCTGCTCGAGCTGCTCTCAGACTTCCAGATCACGATTCCCGAGCTGGGGACGATCACCGCCCTCCATCGTCCCGTGGTCGTGCTCACCTCCAACCGCACCCGCGAGCTGCACGATGCCCTGAAGCGCCGGTGCCTCTTTCATTGGATCGGACACCCGTCGTGCCAGCGTGAGATGGAGATCGTTCGCCTGCGCGTCCCCGGCGTCCCCGAACGGCTCGCCGCCCAGGCCGTTCTGTTCGTACAGGGTCTGCGCAAGCTGGAGCTGACCAAGTCCCCGGGCGTTGCCGAAACTGTCGACTGGGCACAGTCGCTGGCCGTTCTGGGCCAGCAGGAGCTCGACGCGGACCTCGTCCACTCCACGCTGGGTTCGGTGCTCAAGTACCAGGAGGACCTGGAGCTGGTGCGCGACGAGACGCTCGCGAGCCTGTTGGCGGAGGCGCGCTCTGCCGGCTGACGCCGTCGTCCGCCACGTGGTCACGTTCGGCCGCGTCCTGCGCGAGGCGGGATTGGAGATCGGTCCCGGGCGCATCGCCGATGCCCTGCGCGGACTGGATGCCGTCGACATCGGCCGTCAGGAGGACGTCTATTGGGCGCTGCGGGTGACGCTGGTCACCCGGCGCGAGGAGCTTGAGCCGTTTGACCGGGCGTTCAGCGCCTGGTTTCTCCGTGCCCCCGTGATCCCGCCCACCAGGATGCGCTCCCCGAAGCTGGCGCGCCCCCGGACTGGCGGCCACGCAGACCCCGTACGCGGTGACGAGCGTGACGCTCCCGCTCCCGAGACGATGGAGGTCGGATGGAGCGCCACCGACGTCCTGCGCCACCGCGACTTCGGTGCCATGACCCACGAGGAGTTTGCCCAGGCGCGTCGACTGCTGGCCGAGCTGGCGACCGTCCGGCCGCGCCGGCAGACGCGGCGACTGCGGTCCCACCCCCGGGGACGCCTGCTCGACGTGCGACGCATGACCCGGCGGTCGCTGGCCACCGGGGGCGAGCCGCTCCAGCGCAGCTATCGGCGGCGGACGTCCGGTCCGCGGCGGCTCGTCGTGCTGTGCGACATCTCCGGATCGATGGAGGCCTACACCCGAGGCCTGCTCCTCTTCTTGCACGCCGCTGTGGTCGCCGGCCACGTCGAGGTCTTCGCCTTCGGCACCCGGCTGACGCGGTTGACGGCGGCGTTGCGCACGCGCGATCCGGAGCGAGCGCTCGCCCGGGCCGCGGAGACCGTCGTGGACTGGGCCGGAGGCACGCTCATCGGCAGCTGCCTGAAGACCTTCAACGACCAGTGGGGGCGGTGGGCGTTCTCGCGCGGAGCGGTTGTGGTCATCGTCTCCGACGGCTGGGAACGGCGGGATCCGGAACTGGTGGGCCGCGAGATGGCCCGGCTCGCCCGCACGTCATACGCCGTGGTATGGGTGAGTCCGCTCAAGGGTCATGTCGACTATGAGCCGTTGGGCGCCGGCATGCAGGCTGCGCTGCCCCACATCGACCGCTTCATGCCCGGCCACAACATCGCCAGCCTCGAGGATCTGGCCGACGTGCTGGCGGGGATCGAGCGCCGGCACGCGACGTAAGCATGTTCGTATCCACGAGAGGAGAGAGACCGTTGGCGATCGAGATGAAGTCAGACCGGCTCGCGGAGCTGGTCGACCCAGAGGCCGAGGTGGAGCAGGTGGCCACCGGGTTCACGTTCACGGAGGGGCCGGTGTGGAACGCCGCGGGCGGCTACCTGCTGTTCTCCGATATGCCGGGGGACGTCCGCCGGCGCTGGTCAGAGACGGAGGGGACGGTGGAAGTGCGACGGCCCAATAACAAGGGCAACGGCATGGTCTATGACAGCGACGGCAACCTTCTGGTGTGCGAGCACGTGACCTCGTCGCTGGTTCGGGAGCGCCCCGACGGCGTGCGCGAGACCCTCGCGTGGCACTACAAGGGCAAGTACCTCAACAGCCCCAACGATGTCATCACCCGCTCCGACGGGACGATCTACTTCACCGATCCTGGCTTTGGCCGAGTCGAGCACTTCGGCATCCCGCGTGAGCAGGAGCTCTCCTTCCAGGGCGTCTACAAGGTGGCCCCTGACGGCGGCGCCCCGGAGCTCGTCGTGGGCGAGGACGACTTCGAGCAGCCCAACGGCCTGTGCTTCACCAACGATGAGAAGCAGCTGTACATCAACGACACGACCCGATCCCTGATCCGGGCCTATGACGTGGCGCAGGACGGCTCGCTGTCGGGCGGTCGGTTGTTCTTTCAGGGGATCGGTCGCGGAGTGATCGAGGAAGGTATCCCGGACGGCATGAAGCTTGACGAGCGCGGCAACATCTGGGTCACAGGGCCCCGCGGGCTGTGGGTCATCTCACCCGAGGGCGAGCATCTGGGGATCGTGGAGGTACCCGAGAACGTCGGCAACATCGCCTGGGGCGGACCGGACTGGAAGATGCTCTACATCCCCAGCTCAACCTCGGTATACCGGCTGCCCACGAAGGTTGCCTCCGACCATCTCCCCTATCACTGATATGCCCAGCGCACTCATCATCCAGGACATGCAGAACGACGTCATCGGCGAGGAGGGGGCGTTCGCCGAAAACGGCGCACCGGCCCACGCGGCCAGTCAGAACGTCGTGGCCAACGTGGCCCGGCTGGCCGAGGCGGCCCGATCCGCCGGCGTGCCGGTCATCCACGTGCACTACATCGTCGAGAAGGGCTCGGTGGGCCTGAAGCCCAACGCGCCGCTGTTCCAGGGCGTCATCGAGACCAACGGACTCGTTCGCGGCTCCTGGGGCGCGGCGGCGGTGGAAGGGGTGGAGCCCCAGTCCGGCGATCACGTCGTGGAGAAGATGCGGATGAATGGGTTCTATGAAACCCGGCTGGACATCCTCCTGCGCGGACTCGGGGTGGACTCGCTGATCATCGCGGGCTGTTACACCAACATGTCGATCGAGCACACCGCCCGCCACGGCGCCGACGCCGGCTACACGGTCACTGTCGTCTCTGACGGCACCTCGACAACGAGCGACGACTGGCAACACGCCGCGCTGAACTACGCCATGACCAACGTCGGCCGAGTCCTGACCGTCGACGAGGTCCTCGCCGAGCTGTGAACGTGCTCACGGAAGGGGTTCGCCCTCCGCGTCCAGCCATTCGTCCAGTCGCCGCCACCAGTCATACAGCCACCGCACCTGCTCGTCGGGGTCGCTGGGGCGCTCGTCGGCCGGCACGCGCCACATCCGGGTCGTCAGCGTCCGGCCGATGGGGGTGTCGTGCCAGAGCTGGCCGGGGAATGCCGCGAGGCCGAGGCCCGTGTGGGCCCCGAAGATGACATCGCATTCCGGATTGCCCTGCAACGCCGCGAGGGCTCCCGTCGGATGCGGAGGCAGCACGTGCTGCAGCTGCTCCCCGGCCGCCGCCTCCCGGCGGCGCCCCTTGCGCCACAGCTTGGCGATCGACGCGCGGCGCCGCTGCGCCGTGAGGTTGCCGCCCTCGGGGAAGAGGACCAGGACGCCACGCGACCCAAGCTTGGACGACACCTCCTGGATGCGCCGCTGGCAATCCTCGGGCTCGGCGGTGTTGAGCGCGGCGTGGGGCAACCGATGCCCCAGAAGGTCGATGCTGGGATCGAGCATCAGCGATTCCTTGAACACCACGCTCGGCAGGCGGTCATAGGTGGTCAGCAGCAGGTCGATCAGCAGGACGGTGTCGCCCGGGCCGGCGTGCCTGCTGAAGAACAGCAGCGGCCCGTCGCGGCGCATGGCCGCCGCCGCCTCCGAGCCGGTGTCTGGCGCCACGTCGATGTCGAGCAGGTCTCGCGCGCGGCCCGAGAGCCCGCTCACGAACCAGCGCAACAGCGCGAAATGCCGGCGCCGCGAGGCGGCGGAGTGGATCCGCCACCCGCAGCCCGAAGCCAGCCACAACCCGCCGCAGCCGACGAGCACCAGCAGCTCCCGGTAGAAGTAGGCGACGAGCAGGCGTGCCAGCAGGAGCGGCTGCGGGCGATGACTCCATGCCGACCAGGCCGCCCCGACGCCGAGCAGCAGCGGACTGAGGATGAGACATGCGCTCGACACCAGCAGCCAGGTTCCGATCGTCAGGGGCCGCCGAATCGCGGTGGGCGGCATCACCGGTGGTCCCTCAGATACTCCTGGGAGGCCTCGTAGGAGGACTCGATCTGCCGCTTCACCGTGCGCGCGATGCGCCGATAGCGCAGCTGCCCGGCGACATCGTTGTAGGCCGGGGCCGCTGATCCGCCCGTCGGCAGCACCCGCAGCTCGACGCCCTCAGGCAGGGAATGCAGGTCGTGGGCAAAGCGATGGCGCCGCGCGACCTCGAACGCGACCAGCCCGACCTCCCATGGCCACCGCGGGGGCGCCAGCGCCGTCTCCACGCGGCCGACCTGCAGCACATAGATCGTCCGCGCGCCCAGCGCGACGGCCCGTGCCACGGGGATGGAGTTCACGATCCCCCCGTCGATGAAGTGCTCATCGCCGATCTTGACCGGTGGGAGCACACCCGGCACCGCGCACGATGCCAGGACGACGTCGGCCAGGTCGCCACTGTCAAACCAGTGCTCGGCGGCGCGCTCGATCGAAGCCGCCACGCACTGAAACGGAATCCGCAGCTCCTCGACGCGCCCCACCGGCAGCGCGCGCACCAGACGCTCGCGGATCTCGGTCAGCGACTGAACGTGGGTCCGCGTCCGCGCCAGCGTGCCGGCCCGGCGCAGGAGCCCGGCGGCGTTCATCTCGGTCAGGTTGGATTCGAGCCACAGCCGCGTCAGCTGCGTGACGCCCTCGACGGTGGGGTCGGCGGCGAACAGCGCGCCATTGACGGCACCGATCGAGGTCCCGAGGATGACGTCGGGGACCACCGAGGATTCGGCGAGCGCCCGGAGCATGCCGACCTCGTGCGCGCCGAGCACCCCGCCCCCGCCCAGGACGAACGCCATCTTGCTGGATGCGCCAGGGTCCACCGCGGGCACGTGATGCCTTGGGGGTCTAGCGCTCCGTGCGGCGCGCGGAGGAGGCGCCGGCGACGGAGGGTCCACCGGCCACCGATACCACGGGAGCGGGCACGTTCGTCAGCTCGCCGGTGAAGACGCTCGTGCTGTCCTCGACGGGTTTGACCCACAGCTCCTCGACGAGGATCTTGAACGTGGAGAGGATCGGGACGGCGACGATGAGCCCCACGAACCCAAACAGTCGGTCGACCGCCACGACTCCCACCGCGACCACCGCCGGGTGCAGTTCGACGTTGCGCGCCACCACCAGGGGCTGGATGACATTGCTCTCGATCTGGTGGGCGACGACGTAGATGATGGCGACGACCACCGCCTTGCTCGGGGAAACCGTGAGCGCGTAGATGATGGGCGGGATCGAGCTGAGCAGTGCACCGAAATACGGAATGATCATCGCGAAGGCGGTGAGCATCGCGAAGAACACCGCGAAGTTCAGGCCGGCGATCCGCAGGCCCCCGTAGGTGAGGCCGCCCAGCACGATCATTCCGACGACGAGGCCCTTGAGCCACCCAAGGTAGGCATCGCGCAGGCGGGAGAGGATGCGCTCGGCGCGTGGCCGCTGAATCGGTGGCGCAATGCGGACGAAGCCCCTGAGCAGCGGCTCTGGCCGGATCGCCGTGTAGAGCGCGGTCAGCAGGACGACGATGATGGTGGTCGCGGCGGCCACCACTCCCGCGCCGATCGTCGCCAACGGCCCGAGCAGCTTGGACGGATGCTGGGTATAGGTGTCAACGAAATGCTGTACCTGCCGTCCGATGCTGTTGGGAGATGTCCCTGTCAGATGACCAACCCGGCGCCGGAACTCATCCACGATGCTGGGCAGCGCGTGGGCGAACGCGTTGATCTCCTCGTTGAACACGGGAACGATCAGCGCGATGAGTCCGGCGAGGGCTCCCAGGGCCAGCAGCAGACCCAGCACCGCGCCGATTGCCCGCGGGACCCGCACGCGCTGCAGCATCGTGGCGAAGGCCGAGAGCGGCGTGGCGATGATCGCCACGATGAGGACGGCGAGCACAAGCGTGACGACCTGCTGGAAGACCAGGCCGGCCACGACCAGGCCGAAGGCGAGCAGCACGGTGCGGTAGAGCGTCGCTGGAGTCACGGTCGAATTGGGCATGCCAGGACAGACTGCCCCGAACGGGCGCCCGCCACGCCAAACCAAGATCGGCGCAGATGACGCCGACCGTCGTCTACCGGACGGTGGGACTGGCCGCGGCGCTGGCCCTGGCTGCGCTGGTGGCCCAGCAGTTGCTGACGCTCGTGTTGGTGGTGCTGGTCGTGATCATCGTCGCGCTCCCGCTGAGCGC
>DASXJW010000079.1:0-30442 GCA_036497165.1 Solirubrobacteraceae bacterium | reverse complement strand
CCGCGCCACCCGCCTGGCGCAGCGGATCGGCTCGAGCGCCGACGCTCTGCTCAGCGATCCCCCGCCGGCCTGGATCGTCGGGACCGTGGAGCGGGCCGCCGAGCAGCTGGGCGCTCTGCGCGACGCCGGAGTGCACCGCGTCATGTGCCAGAACCTGCTCCACGACGACCTCGACGTGCTCGCGGTCATCGAGGCGCTGGCGCCCGACGTTGCCTAGCGAACCACCCCGGATGGCGGGCTGATCCGACCTGCTTGAATGAATCCCATGCCCACAGCCGAACAAGTCACAGACGCCCTGCGCTCCGTCATCGACCCCGAACTGCGACGCGACATCGTCGAGCTGGAGATGGTGCGCTCGATCGAGGTCCACCCCAACGGAGTGGTGGACGTGATGGTGTCCCTGACCACCCCCGGATGCCCCATCCGCAGCCACTTCGAGACCGGCGTCTCCAGTGCCGTGCGCGAGATCGACGGCGTGACCGGCGTCAACGTCACCTTCGACGTCCTCTCCGGCGACGAGAAGGCGGCGCTGGGGCGCAAGCTGGGCCGCGGCGGCCTCCCCGAGGGGGCGCTGGCCCAGGTCAAGAACGTCATCTGCATCGGCTCGGGCAAGGGCGGCGTGGGCAAGTCCAGCGTCACGGCGAACCTGGCCGCGGCGCTGGCCGCCGACGGCAAGCGAGTCGGCGTGCTCGACGCCGACGTGTGGGGCTACTCCCAGCCGCGGATGCTCGGCGTCGGCGCCGAGCGCCCCAAGGTCAACGCCGAGCACAAGCTCCTCCCCATCCAGGCCCATGACGGTATCAGCGTGATGTCGATCGGCTTCTTCGTCGAGCAGGACGCCGCCGTCGTGTGGCGCGGCCCCATGCTCCACAAGGCGCTGCAGCAGTTCCTCGAGGACGTGGCCTGGGGTGAGCTCGACTACCTCCTCATCGACCTGCCCCCCGGCACCGGCGACGTCTCCATGACGCTGGCCCAGCTGCTGCCGCAGGCCAAGTTCCTCATCGTCACCACGCCCCAGCCGGTGGCCCAGAAGGTGGCCGCTCGCTCGGCCGAGATGGCGGCCAAGCTCAAGCTCGAGATCGCCGGCGTGATCGAGAACATGTCGGGCTTCGTCACCCCCGGCGGCGAGCGCTTCCAGATCTTCGGCGAGGGCGGGGGTCAGCTTCTGGCCGAGCAGCTCGACGTGCCCCTGCTGGCCAAGATCCCCCTGACGATGCCGCTGCGCGAGCAGTCTGACTCAGGCGTGCCGCTGGTCATGGCCAACCCCGACGACCCGGCCGCCCAGGCCCTGCGCCACGGCGCGCGCGGGCTCATCGCGCTCAGCCCGATCGAGCTGCCGGTCATGCAGGCCCCGGCGCCCGCGGCCGCCCCCAAGCCGGCCGGGATGTCGCTCCCGATGGCCTAATCAGTTGTTGGGGGTCGGCGCATGCGCCGACCCCTCGGCGGCCGCATGCGGCCGCCGCAGCCGGGTGCATGCACCCGGCTGAACATGCCCAGATCAGTTCTTGTAGTAGTTGGCGTTGATCTGGATGTACTTCTGCCACTCGTCGGGCAGCTGATCCTCGGCGAAGCACGCGTCCACCGGGCAGGCCTCGACGCAGGCGTCGCAGTCGATGCACTCCTCGGGGTCGATGTAGAGCATCTCGACGTTGTCGTAGTCGGGCTCGTCGGGCGTCGGGTGGATGCAATCGACCGGGCAGACCTCGACGCACGAGTTGTCCTTGGTGCCAATGCAGGGCTCGGCGATTACGTAGGCCATGTCTGTCGGATTCCTCTACTAGGTTGCAATTCGCACAGGCGCCGGCGCGAGGGCGGCGGACTGCGCATTCTAGGCACACGTCTGGCGCCGGTAGCCTCCCGCCCGTGCTGCTGCTCACCGGTGCCACCGGAACCGTGGGACGCGCCCTCCTGCCACCTCTGCTTGCCGCCGGCACCGAGGTGCGATGCCTCGTCCGCGATCCCCGGCGCCTGGGGCCCGACCGCGTGCGCGTACAGATCGCGCTGGGCGATCTGGGCGACCACCTCTCCTTCCGCCACGCGCTGCGCGGCGTGCACACCGTCGTGCATCTGGCCTCGGTCATCCGCGACCAGCCGCATGGCTCGATCGAGGAGCTGTCGGGCGTGGCCACGTGGCGGCTGGTGCAGGCCGCGGAGCGCGCCGGGGTCCACCGCTTCGTGTTCTTCTCCACGCTGGGCGCCTCGACGCGCAGCCGGGCGCGGCTCATGCGCGCCAAGGCGATCGCCGAGACCGCCGTGGTCGGCTCGGACCTGGCGCACACGGTGTTCGCCCCCTCGATCATCTACGCCCCGGGCGACCCCTACCTCCGCCTGCTGCAGCGCATGTCCTGGCTGCCGGTGATGCCCATTCCCGGCGACGGGCGCGCCGCCTTTCAGCCCATCAGCGCCGACGACGTCGCCGCCTGCGTGATGGCCGCGCTGGCCAGCGACGGCGCCATCGGCGCCCGCCATGAGCTCGCCGGCCCAGAAACGCTCACCCATCGCGAGATCGTCGCGCTGGCCCTGCGCGCGTTCGGGCGCCGGCGGCGCATCGTCGGTGTGCCGCTGTGGCTCAGCCGGCGCATCCTGGACGCCGTTGAGCTGCTGGGCGGCCCGACGGCATTCGCCACCCGGGATGAGGCCGAGCTCCTCGAGGTCCCCCTGCTCGCCCCGCGTGGCACCGCCGACGCCCGGGCCCTCGGCGTCACCCCGCGGTCGATGGCCGAAGTGCTGGCCTCCGGTCCGCCCACGGCCGCGCTCGCTCGAGCTGGGCGGCCAGCGAGAGCAGCACGTCCTCGCCGGCCGGCGGGCCGATGAACTGGACCCCGGTCGGCAGGCCGTCCTCGCCGTGGAAGAGCGGCAGCATGATCGCCGGCAGGCCCATGACGTTGACGATCGCCGTGTAGGGCGTGAAGGCGCCCGAGCGCCGGTAGTGGCCCCACGGGTCCGGTCCGCGGCCGTGGATCTCGCCGGTCAGCACCGGGCGCCGGCCCAGCCCCGGGGTGACCACGATGTCGAAGCGGCGCAGCGCCGCCACCAGATCGCGCCCGACCCGCTCGAGCTTGCCCTGCGCGGCCAGCTGCGTGATGCTGTCCTGCGCCCGGGCGTGCTCCCAGATCGTCCAGGTGAGCGGCTCGACATCGTCTTGCGTCGGCTCCCGGCCGGCGATTCGCCCCCCGACGAAGGTGGCCATCGCGGTGCCCGGCCCGAAGGCGCGGGTGAAGTCCGCCAGGAGCTCGCGTCCCGGCCAGGGAGCCGCGATCTCCTCCACGTGGTGGCCCAGCGCGTCCAGCAGCCGCGCGGCGTCGCGGGCCGCCGCCGCGTTGACGGGATCGAGCTCGGCGCCCTCGAGCGGCGGGTTGAGGACGAGCGCGACTCGCAGACCGGCGGGTTCGCCCTCGGCCAGCTGCGCATACGCCGTCGACGGTGCGGGCGCCCAGGTGGCGTCGCCGGGCTCGTAGCCTGCGACCACGTCGAGCACCGCCGCGGTGTCGGCCACGGTGCGCGTCAGCACGCCGTCGCTGACGAGAAAGCCGTGGCCGGAGTCGGGCCCCAGCGAGACCCGCCCGCGCGCCGGCTTGAGCCCCACCAACCCGCAGCACGCCGCCGGGATGCGGATCGAGCCGCCACCGTCGTTGCCGTGCGCGACCGGCACCATCCCCGCCGCCACAGCCGCCCCCGACCCGCCGCTGGAGCCGCCCGGAGTGCGGTCCAGCGCCCACGGGTTGGCGGTGGGGCCAAAGCGGCGCGACTCGGTGGTGGGCAGGATCCCGTTCTCGGGCAGCGTCGTCTTGCCCACGATCACGAACCCTGCGTCGCGCAGGCGGCGGACGAGGAAGGCATCGTGATCGGCCACGTAGTCGGCAAACAGGTCCGAGCACATCGTCAGCGGCATCCCGGCCACCGGGCGGTTGTCCTTGATGGCGATCGGCACCCCGGCGAAGGGTCGGGGGTCGCCGGGCGCGATCGCGTCGGCCGCGGCCAGCGCCGACTCGGCGGCCACGTGCGTGAAGGCGTTGATCCGCGGCTCGAGCGCGGCGATGGCGTCGAGCGAGGCCTGGACGAGCTCCCGCGCGCTCAGCTCGCCACCACGCACCATCCCGGCCAGCGCGACGGCGGGACGCGTGAGCAGCTCGGACATCGGGCGCCACCCTACCGCGGGTAGCCTGTAGCCGACCTGAGCCCCCCTTCCCAGGAGTCCCACCGTTCATGAGCGCAACAGCGGAAGTCCAGTCCGGCCTCGAGGGCGTCGTCGCGTTTGCCACCGAGATCGCCGAGCCCGACCGCGAGGGCGGCGCGCTGCGCTATCGCGGTGTCGACATCGAGGAGCTGGTCGGCACCGTCCCGTTCGAGCAGGTCTGGGGCCTGCTGGTCGACGACGCGCTGCTGCCGGGGATGCCGCCGGCCGAGCCCAACGCGCTCAGCGTCCGCTCCGGGGACCCGCGCGTGGACGTGCAGTCGGCGCTGGCCATGCTCGGCCCCCACTGGGGCTTTGAGCAGCTCATCGACATCTCCGACGAGGAGGCCCGCGACAACCTGGCCCGCGCCTCGGTGATGGCACTGTCGTTCGTGGCCCAGTCGGCGCGCGGCATCGGCAAGCCGCCGGTCTCCCAGCGCGAGATCGACCAGGCGACCTCGATCCCCGAGCGCTTCCTCATCCGCTGGCGCGGCGAGGCGGACCCCAGGCACGTCAAGGCCATCGACGCCTACTGGAACTCGGCCGCCGAGCACGGCATGAACGCCTCGACCTTCACCGCCCGCGTGGTCGCCTCCACCGGGGCCGACGTGGCCGCGGCGCTGAGCGCCGCGGTCGGCGCCCTGTCGGGGCCGCTGCATGGCGGCGCCCCGTCGCGGGTGCTCAGGATGCTGGACGACGTGGCCGCCTCCGGCGACGCCGAGCGGTACGTCAAGGACGTCCTGGATCGCGGCGAGCGGCTCATGGGCTTCGGTCACCGCGTCTACCGCGCCGAGGACCCCCGCGCCCGGGTCCTGCGCCGCACCGCCAAGGAGATCGGCGCCCCCCGCGTCGAGGTCGCCGAGGCGCTGGAGACGGCCGCGCTGGCCGAGCTCAAGGCGCGCCGCCCCGACCGCGTACTGGCCACCAACGTCGAGTTCTGGTCAGCGGTCGTGCTCGACTTCGCCGAGGTTCCACCGGAGCTGTTCACGTCGATGTTCACCTGCGCCCGCACCGCCGGGTGGTCCGCGCACATCATGGAGCAGAAGCGCGAGGGCCGGCTCATCCGCCCGACCGCGAGGTACGTCGGCCACGGGCCCCGGCCGCTCTCCGAGGTTCGCTAGCCCGCGAAGTCAGCCTCGGTACGGCCCCTCGACGTACTGCTGGAGCATCCGGGAGGCGCAGAACATCGGGCCCAGCGTGCGCAGCGAGGCGCGCATCATCTCGATCCAGCCTGCGGGGAGCGCGGCCTCGCCGCGGTCGTAGAAGGCGGGCAGCACCTGGTCTGAGAGCAGGTGGTGAAAGGCCGCGGCGTCGCGCTCGTCCTGGGCGTGGTGGTCGTGGTCGACCTCGCCGGAGATAGCCCAGCCGTTGGAGCCGTCATAGGCCTCGGCCCACCAGCCGTCGAGCACGCTGAGCTGCAGGCCGCCGTTGAACACGCTCTTCATCCCGCTGGTGCCCGAGGCCTCCAGCGGCGGCCGCGGCAGGTTGAGCCAGACGTCGCATCCGCGCACCAGGGCCTGCCCCGAGGCCAGGTCGTAGTCATCCAGGAAGACGACGCGCTCGCCCACGACCTTGGCGGCCTTGAGGCCGAACACCGCCTGCAGCGAGCGCTTGGCCTCCTCGTCGCGCGGGTGCGCCTTGCCGGCGAGCACCACCTGGACGGGCTGGTCTGAGTCGAGCAGGCGCAGCGTCCACTCGGGGTCCCGCGTCAGCATCTCCAGGCGCTTGTAGGTGGCCACCCGGCGGGCGAACCCGATCGTCAGGACGTGGGGATCGAAGGCTCGTGCGGCGGCGTCGACGTAGCCCCGCAGGTCGCCGCGCACCAGCCGGTCTGTGACGCTGCGGGCCCGGATGAACTCGACGAGGTCGGCACGCTGGGCACAGCGCGTCTCCCACAGCTCCTGCGCGGGGATCTTGTCGACTCCGGTCCACACCTTGGGGTCGGCGGCGCGTTGGCACCAATCGTCGGGCAGGTGGCGGTCCAGCAGCTCGCGCATCGGGCGCCCGATCCAGGTGGGGACGTGGACGCCGTTGGTGACGTGGCCGATCGGGACCTCGTCCACGCTGCGGTCGGGCCACAGCGACCGCCACATCTCGCGGGCCACCTCGCCGTGACGGCGGCTGACGGCGTTGGCGGCACGGCTCATCCGCAGCGCGGCCTGGGTGACGCCGAAGGGCGCCTGGGCGTGGGCGCCGGGGTCGTGGCCCAGCTCGAGCAGCTCCCCGGTGGTGAAGCCCAGCTCCTGGGCCAGACGGCTGACGGCCTGCTCGATCTCGCCGGCCGGATAGGAGTCGTTGCCCGCCGGCACCGGGGTGTGGGTGGTGAACACGGTGGCGGAGCGGGCGCGGTCCAACGCCTCGGCCGGCGAGATCCCCTCGGCCTCGCGGTAGCCGCGGGCGAGCTCCAGCGGCGCCAGGGCGGCATGGCCCTCGTTGAGGTGGAGGACGCCCGGCTCATAGCCCATCGCCCGCAGCGCCCGGATGCCGCCGGCGCCCAGCAGCGCGTACTGGGCCAGCCGCGTCTGGGGGTCGCCGTCGTAGAGCCGGCCGGTGATCCAGCGGTCCATCGGATCGTTCTCGGCGACGTCGGTGTCCAGGAGAAACAGCGGGATCCGCCCGACGTCCACGCGCCAGATGCGGGCGACCACGTCGCCGGACCCGATCGGGACGGTGATCGTCAGCGGCGCGGAGTCCGGCCCGGTGACCAGCGCGGCCGGGAGGCGGTCGGGGTCGGTGTCGACCCAATACTCGTGCTGCCAACCCGACGCGTCGATGCGCTGGCGGAAGTAGCCCTTGCGGTACATGAGGCCGACCGCGACGAGCGGCACCGCCCGGTCCGAGGCCTCCTTGAGCAGGTCGCCGGCCAGGGCGCCCAGGCCGCCCGAGTACACGGGCAGCGACACGTGCACGCCGTATTCGGCGCACAGGAAGGCCACCGGGCGGGTCGGATCCAGCGAGGTCTCGAAGGGGCGCTCGAGGTCGGCGGCGATCTCGGTCTCCAGCGCCCGGGCGCGGGCGACCAGCTCGCCGTCGTGGGCGGCGCGCTTGAGGACCCGGGCGGGAGACTCCTGAAGCAGGCGCACCGGGTTGCGCATGCACAGGTCAAAGCGCTCGCCGCCGACCCCGCGAAACAGCTCGTGACCGCCGGGCGCCCACGACCAGCGGTAGTTGTAGGCCACGCGGGCCAGGGGCGCCAGCGCGTCCGGGATCCTCTCGCTCAGATCCTCAGCCGCCGCCAGGATGTCGATCCGGCCGTCGTATTGGGCTGTGGTGCGATGCTCCAAGCGAGGCAGTATCGAGCATCGGCGGCGATGAACGCTCTCTCACGGTGGTCTTAGCGGTTCATTACGGCGTTGCCGGAGGATGATGGCGACCATGCGGACCGAAAGCTCGCCATCTCGCTCCGCGGCCGGCCGGGACCGGAGCGATGCCGTCCAGGCGCGCGACGCCGGGATGCGCCTCGCGACGCGTCTGAACCGGTGGGTGATCGCGGCTGCCGTGGCGCTGGCGAGCGGGCTCTCGGCGCTGACCGCACACGCCTACCACGCCCGGGCGGCGTCCACGCGCTCCGCCGCGCGGGGGGCGCGAGGATCGGGAACGGCCGGCGCGCGGCGCGCGGCCGCGAGCGCGCCCGCGGCCGGCAGCGCCTCGGCGGCCGGCAGCGCCTCGGCGGCGGGCAGCACCTCGGGGTCCACCGCGTCCGCTCCCGCACCGCAGCCGCCCGCATCCGCTCCGGTTCCGGCCCCCGCCGCTGTCGCCCCGGTGGTGTCCGGCGGCTCCTGATCATCGGAGATGGTCGTCGCCGCGGCCCCCAGCCCCTATTGGTTCGTCACCCGCGGCACGGGGGCGATGTCGCTGGTGCTGCTCACCCTGAGCGTGGCGCTGGGCGTGGCCAATCTCCGGCGCATGGAGCTCGCCAACCTGCGCTTCGTGGTCGACGCGCTGCATCGCAACGTGGCGTTGCTGGCGACCGCGTTCGTGCTCCTGCACGTCGTCACCACCCTGCTCGACGGCTTTGCCCCGATCGGCCTGCTCGACGTGGTCATCCCGTTTCGCTCCGCCTACCGGCCGCTGTGGCTCGGGCTGGGTGCGGTCAGCTTCGATCTCATGGCCGCGGTGATGATCACGAGCCTGTGGCGCCATCGCTTCGGGCTACGCGCCTGGCGCGCGGTGCACTGGCTCGTGTACGTCAGCTGGCCGGTCGCCCTCGTGCACAGCTATGGAACGGGGACCGATCCCCGGGCGCATTGGATGCTCATCCTCACGGGCCTGTGCGTGGCGGCGGTCCTGGTGGCGGTGGCGGCGCGGGTGAGCACCGGGTGGCCCGGCAACCTCCCGGCCCGGCTGTCGGCGGTCGGAGCCGCCGCCCTGCTGCCACTCGGGCTGGTGGCATGGCTGCCGTCGGGACCACTGGGCTCCGGCTGGGCGCGGCGCGCGGGAACGCCGCCGTCGCTCCTGGCCGCCGCGCATGCCGCGACGACGCCGTCGGCCGGGTCGCCCCGGGGGGCGGCGTCGGCCACGGGGGCCGGGCGCGCCGCCGCCGGCCCGCTGGCGGTATCGGCGCGCTTTCGCGGACGCGTGCGCCAGGAGCAGCTCGGCCCGGGCGCGGCCGCCGTCGACATCTCGCTCGTCGTCGCCGACCCGCGCCTGCGGCGCGTCCACATCCGCATCGAGGGTCGCGCCGTCCCCGGCGGCGGCGTGGACATGAGCGACAGCCAGGTCTCGGCCGGCCCCGTGTCCAATCCCGATCGCTACACCGGCCGCGTCACGGCGCTCGCCGGCGCCACCATCCAGGCCAGTGCCGCGGACTCGACCGGCGGGACCGTCCAGATCGTCGCCCAGCTTCAGGACCAGGGGCCCGGTGGCGCAGCGGACGGCGTTCTCACCGCGCGCTCGCGCCGCGCGCCCTGACCGGCCGCGCGTCGTTCACTTGACTACTGTGCGGGCGCATGACCCCGGCTGCCGCCACGCCCGCACCCACTGAGTGCCGGCTCGGGCTGCTGGCCTTCGGTGACTCGATCACCAACGGCGGGGGCGAGCTTCAGTGGGGCGTGGCGCTGCAGTCCTGGGCCCTGTGGACCGCGCGGGGACTCGGGCTGCCCTACACCGGCTACGCGGTGGACGCCGCCCGAGTGACCGACGTCGTGGAGCGGCAGATCCCGGCGTTTGAGCGCCGTAGCGCCCGTCCGGACGCGCGCTATGACGTCGGCTGCGTCTACATCGGAGTCAACGACGTCCGCGGCCTGGACTGGGCCGCCGCGGCCTTCGCGGCCGACTACGAGCATGCGCTGCGCTTCCTGCGCGACCGCTGTGACCGGGTGGTGACCCTGACGGCGCCCCTGCGGCTGGGCTCTCCGCCCGCCGGCCCCAAGGTGGCCGACCTCAACGCGGTGGTCCGCGCGGCGGCCGCCGACGCGGGGGCGCTGGTCGTCGATCTCAGCACCTTCGGCGCCCGGAACCATGTCATGGTCGACCGCGTCCACCCCACCGCCTTCGGTCAGATCGCCATCGCCGAGCGCGTCCTGGCGGTGCTGGCAAACGACGGGCTGCCGACCGCGGTGGCGCCATCCTCGCTCATCGACTGGCACGAGACGCGGCGCGGGCGCCTGCGCGGCGACCTGACCTACCTGTACCGCGACGCCAAGCAGCGGGCGCGGGCGGTCGTGGAGCGCCGGAGACGTGCGCGCGAACTGTGCGGGGGCCGATGGTCTGGGCGTGGGCGTACGACGCGGGCGCACGTCAACGGCCGACATTGAAGCGGGCACGCATGTGCCCGGCGGCCCACCGGAGGGGATCGTGGGAGATAGCTCCCACCACATGGGAGGAATCTCCCACGACCCTCGCCGAGCGCCGCCCCGGCATGCATACCATCATAAAGTACACAAAGTCAATTGAATTGATATTGATGTGCTAGAACGTGGGCTGGAGATGGCCTCGTTCACCTATGTCAGATCGCTGAGCCGCCGCGCCGATCGTGGCAGCGCCGCTGCCGCCATCGAGCCGCCCCCCGCCACCGGGGTGCACGCCGAGCGGCTGCGGGCGGCCATGGGCCAGTTCGCCACCGGAGTGACCGTGATCACCACCAGCGATGCCGATGGGCGGCTGTTCGGCAGCACCGCCAACTCGGTCAGCTCGGTCTCCCTGCGCCCGCCGCTGGTGCTCACCTGCCTGCGCCGAGAGTCCGAGACACTGGCCGCCCTGCTCGAGGTGCGCCGGTTCGCCATCAACGTCCTGCACAGCTCTCAGGCACGGCTGTCGGACCTGTTCGCGCGCCGCGCCGGCGCCGACATCTGGGATGCCGTCGCGTACCGCAGCGCGGACGGCATCCCGCTGCTCGAAGGCGCCATCGCCACCCTTCAATGCGACCTGCATGACGTCGCCGACGGTGGCGACCACGCCGTGGTGGTGGGCCACGTGGTCGAGCTCGACCACGCGCCCGCTCCCGATGCCGAGCCGTTGCTGTTCTATGCAGGCGCCTACCGGCGCATCGGGCCGCCGCCGGCGGCGCCGGTTCTGCCCGAGCCCACCGAGGTGGCGCTGCCCTCGCGCGAGGGCCCGCTGCGCATGCTCAGCCTGTCCGAGGACCACGACAACACGAGCGTCGCCGTCCTCACCGGCGAGCCGCGCGGGCGCCGCCGCGTCCTCGTCTACCCCCACGTCCCCTGCCTGCTGGGCGACGCGCTGGGCAGCACCGCCTGCCCCGGCCGCGCGCGACTGCGCGCCGCGATGGCGCTCATGCGCCGGGAGGGTCACGGGGTGGCCGTCTACCACCGCGAGGCCGGGACGGCGCTGGACGCGTGCGCCTGCGCAAGCGGCGGGGACCCGGCGCCGCGGCTGTCAGAGGGGGCGCTCGACGCGCTGACCCGCGCCGTGCGGATCTTGGACCTGCGGGCCGTGCGCCTGCTCTGCCACCCCGCCGACGATCAGGCGCTCACCCACCTCGCGCGCGCCGGCGTGCCCCTCGGCGAGCTCGTCGATGTGCGCACCCTCTGACATGCCCGTCACCCTTCACTGGTTCCTGCCCACCAACGGCGACTCGCGCTCTGACCTGAGCCTCGGCAACGCCGTGGGCATTCGCAGCAGCCGCGCCGGCGGCGTGCACCGGCCCGGTTCAGACCGCGCTCCGGATGTCGGCTACATCGGCCAGATCGCCCGCTCGGCCGAGCAGCTTGGCTTCGACGCCGCACTGACCCCGACGAGCAGCTGGTGCGAGGACGCGTGGCTGATGACAGCCGCGCTGACCCAGGTCACCGAGCGCTTCCGCTTCCTCGTCGCCTTCCGGCCGGGTCTCACCTCGCCGACGCTGGCCGCCCAGATGGCCGCCACCTTCCAGCGCGTGTCGGGCGGGCGGCTGCTGCTCAACGTGGTCACCGGCGGGGATGACGCCGAGCAGCGGCGCTTCGGGGACCGCCTGGACAAGGAGGCCCGCTATGCCCGCGCCGCGGAGTTCCTGGCCATCGTGCGTGCCCTGTGGGACGGCGAGCCGGTGGACTTCTCCGGAGAGCACTACGACATCGCCGACGCCCAGATCGTGCCCGCGCCCGCGTGGCCCGACCTCTACTTCGGGGGCTCCTCGGACGCCGCCATCGAGGTGGCGGCGGCGCAGGCCGACGTCTACCTCACCTGGGGCGAGCCCCCCGCCGCCGTGGCCGAGAAGCTCGAGCGAGTCCGGGCCCGGGCCGCGACGCTGGGCCGCGAGCTGCGCTTCGGGATCCGCCTGCACGTGATCGCACGGGAGACCAGCGCGGAGGCGTGGGCGGAGGCCGAGCGGCTGCTCGCCGGCCTGGACCCCGAGCAGATCAGGCGCGCCCAGGCGGTCCAGCGCAACTCGCAGTCCGAGGGGCAGCGGCGGATGACCGCGCTGCACAACGGCCGCACGGACACGCTCGAGGTCTCGCCCAACCTGTGGGCCGGCGTGGGCCTGGTACGCGGCGGCGCCGGCACGGCGCTGGTGGGCAGCCACGAGGAGGTGTGCGATCGCATCGCCGAGTACCACGAGCTCGGCATCGACGAGTTCGTCCTCTCGGGTTATCCGCATCTGGAGGAGGCCTACCGCGTCGGGGAGGGCGTGATCCCCGAGCTGCGCCGGCGCGGGCTGTAGCCGCCGCGGGCTGTAGCCGCCGCGGGCGGGCGACGTCAGCCGGAGGCCAGCCTGCCCGACTCCTCGGTGACCTCGCGCAGGCGCTGCGCCAGGGGCCTGGTCAAGGCCCCCTTGCGCATCTCCCAGCGCCAGCTGCCACCCGCGCTGCCCGGCGCGTTCATGCGCGCTTCGCTGCCCAGCCCCAGCGCGTCCTGGGCCTGGATCATGGCGATCCGGGCCGGCGAGGAGAAGGAATACCTGATCAGACCCCACCACGGGCGCCGGCGGTCGGCAAACCCCAGGCGGGCGATCTCGGAGTCCACGAAGGCCCGCTGGTCATCGTCGAGCGAGTCCAGCCAGCCCACTGCGGTGTCCTGATCGTGGGTGGAGGTGTAGACGATGCGGTCCTCGGTGTGGTTGGCCAGCCGGTGGGTGCTGCCCGGGTCCTCGGGGTCCATGCCGAACTGGATGACGAGCATGCCGGGCAGCCCCAGGCGCGTGCGGAGCCGCTCCACGGGCTCGGTGATCACACCCAGATCCTCGGCCACCAGCGGCAGCGTCGGGTGCCCCGGCGCGGACTCCGCCACGCCCAGCCCCCACTCCAGAGCGCGGAACAACGCGATGCCGGGCCCGCGCTTCCACGAGCCGCCGCTGGCCGTGCGCGCGCCTTCCGGTACCGCCCAGTAGGCGACCAGGCCACGGAAGTGATCGATCCGGGCCAGGTCGAACAGGTCCAGCGTGCGCTTGACCCGCTCCACCCACCAGCGATAGCGCCGCCGCTGCAGCGCGGGCCAGTCATACAGCGGGTTGCCCCAGAGCTGGCCGGTGCGCGAGTAGGCGTCGGGGGGCGCGCCGGCGACGAAGCCCGACTGGAACAGCTCGGGATGGAAGCGGTGATCGCAGCCGCCTGGGGAGACGTAGATGGCCATGTCGCCGAGGATGCGCACGCCGCGCTCGGCGGCGTAGCCGCGCAGCGCGCCCCACTCGCGATCAAAGCGGACCTGGTCGGCGACGGCGCCACGTCCGGCGAACCGCTCCCAGTCGCCGACCCAGAAGGCGTGACGCTCGCGAAAGGCGGCAATCTCCTCGCCGGACACGGGCGCGCGCGGGTCGGCGAGGAGGCCGGGCCAGGCCGCAAACGCCGAGCTGGACTTGTACGGGGAGCGGTAGCGGTCGGGCGGTCCGAGGGGCAGGACCTGCCACCAGGACTGGCCGGCGGCGGCCAGCCAGTCGACGAATCTGAATGCCTCGGACCCCAACCGGCCTCCGGGGAGCGAGGTGATATGGAGCTGGACCCCGCTCGATCTGGGCCACTGGTTCACAGGCGATTCACGAGCTGGTGTTTACCCGATGCGGTGTGATGGATACCTTCCCTGACGAGTGAGCATCCGGACCTCCGACATCCAGGCACGTCCGGCGCCGGCGACCGAGGGAGACTCCGCCCGGGAGGCTCCGCGCCGGATCGTCATCCAGTTCCCCACCCCCGCCGTGGACGGCGGCCGCTATCCCGCCAAGCGGTGCGTGGATGATCGCGTCGACGTGGCGGCCGACGTCTTCCGCGATGGCCACGAGCTCATCCGCGTCGTGGTCCGCTACCGGGCGCCAGATGAGGAGGAGTGGCGCGAGGTGGGCATGCGGCGCACCGACGCCCACCTGGGTGGCGTGCGCTGGAGCGCGCAGTTCACCGTCGACCGGCCGGGCGCGTGGCAGTACACGATCGAGGCGTGGACCGACGTGTTCGGCACGTGGCGCGACGAGCTCCAGCGCAAGGTCAACGCTCACCAGCACGACCTGTCCGGCGAGCTGTCCGAGGGCCGGCCGCTGCTCGAGGCGGCCGCGTCGCGCGCCCAGGATCCCGCCCGGCGCCAACTCATCGAGCATGCCATCGAGCAGCTGTCGGACCCTGCGGTGCCCGAGAGCGCCAAGCATGACGTCGCCCTGGGCGAGGAGCTCGCCGACGCCGTCGAGCACGAGCAGGAGCGCCACGGCAACGTCTCGCTCGACCAGCCGCTGACGATCGAGGTGGACCGCCTGCGCGCCCGCTTCGGGGCGTGGTATGAGATGTTCCCGCGCTCGTGGGGCGGGTTGCGGGGAGTCGAGTCGCAGCTGCCGCGCCTGGCCGAGCTGGGCTTCGACATCGTCTATCTGCCCCCCATCCACCCCATCGGGCTGACCAACCGCAAGGGCCGCGACAACGCGCTCAGGGCCGCCCCCGGCGACCCCGGATCTCCCTGGGCCATCGGCGACGCCACCGGGGGCCACGACGCCATCCATCCTGACCTGGGCACCGAGGAGGACCTGCGCTCGCTGACCCAGACCGCGTCAGGTCTGGGCATCGACATAGCGCTGGACTTCGCCATCCAGGCCTCGGCCGACCACCCCTGGCTGACCGAGCACCCGGAGTGGTTTCACCGCCGGCCCGACGGCACGCTCAAGTACGCCGAGAACCCGCCCAAGCGCTACCAGGACATCTACAACGTCAACTGGGAGTCGCCGGACTGGCGCGGCCTGTGGGACGCGCTTCTGCAGGCGGCGCTCAAGTGGGTCGACCTCGGCGTCAAGGTGTTCCGCGTCGACAACCCGCACACCAAGCCGTTCGCGTTCTGGGCATGGCTGATCGACGAGGTCCATGCTCGGGACCGCGACGTCATCTTCCTCGCCGAGGCCTTCACCAAGCGCGCGGTCATGCGCCACCTCGGCAAGCTCGGCTTCACCCAGTCCTACACCTACTTCACCTGGAAGAACGCGCGCTGGGAGCTGACCGAGTACGTCTCAGAGCTGGCCTACTCCGGCGAGCAGGAGTACTTCAGGCCCAACTTCTTCACCAACACGCCCGACATCCTCCACGAGTACCTCCAGCACGGCGGACCGGCGGCGTTCGAGTCCCGCCTGGTCCTGGCCGCCACCCTCAGCCCCAGCTATGGCCTCTACTCGGGCTATGAGCACTACGAGAACGAGCCGGTGCGTCCGGGCTCCGAGGAGTACATGCACTCCGAGAAGTACGAGATCAACCAGCGCGTCCTCGACGGCCCGCTGCTGCCGATGATCCAGCGCCTGAACCAGGTCCGCCGCGAGAACGCGGCGCTGCAGGAGCTGTCGAACGTCACCTTCCTCGAGACCCACAACGAGGCGCTGATCGCCTACGCCAAGCAGACGCGGGGCGAGACGATCATCTGCGTGGTCAACATCGATCCTCATCAGGGCCAGCAGGGCGTGGCCGTCATCCCGGCCAGCCTCGGCCTGCCCCCGACCTTCACCGTCCACGACCGACTGTCGGACGAGCGCTATCAGTGGCGGATCGGCCATAACTTCGTGGCCCTCGCCCCCGGCCTTCGCCAGGCACATGTGCTCGTGGTCGAGCGATGAGCGTTGGACCACCGACGCTGACGCACCTGCTGGCGCGCGAGCCTCGCGCGTCCGCGGAGCCCGGCGGCCACTCCAAGGAGGCCTACCAGTGGTTCGAGGCCGAGCCGCTGTGGTTCAAGCGCGCCGTCTTCTACGAGATCCACATCCGGGGCTTCTTCGACGGCAACGGCGACGGCTCGGGTGACTTCCGCGGGCTCACCGAGAAGCTCGAGTACCTGCAGTGGCTGGGCATCGACTGCATCTGGCTGCTGCCCTTCTACGAGTCACCGATGCGCGACGGCGGCTATGACATCTCGGACTTCACCCGGGTGCACCCCGACTACGGAACCGTCGCCGACGTCCAGGACCTGATCAATGCCGCCCATGCCCGGCGCATCCGGGTCATCGCCGACCTCGTGATGAACCACACCTCCAGTGACCATCCCTGGTTTCAGGAGAGCCGGTCGAGTCCGGAGTCCCCCAAGCGTGACTGGTACGTGTGGTCTGACACCGACGACCGCTACCAGGATGCCCGCATCATCTTCACCGACACCGAGGTCTCCAACTGGACCTATGACCCGGTGGCGGGTGCCTATTACTGGCACCGCTTCTTCTCACACCAGCCCGACCTCAACTACGACAACCCCGAGGTCCACGACGCGATGTCGGGCGTGCTGCGCTTCTGGCTGGACATGGGCCTCGACGGGTTTCGCCTCGATGCGGTCCCCTACCTCTACGAGCGCGAGGGCACCATCTGCGAGAACCTGTCCGAGACACACGGCTACCTCAAGAAGGTCCGGAGCGAGATCGAGCGCGACTACCCCGACCGGGTGCTGTTGGCCGAGGCCAACCAGTGGCCGGCCGACGTCGTGGAGTACTTCGGCGACGGCGACGAGTGCCAGATGTGCTTTCACTTCCCGGTGATGCCGCGCATGTTCATGGCCGTCCGCCGCGAGGAGGCGACTCCCATCTACGAGATCCTCGAACGGACGCCCGCGATCCCCGAGAACTGCCAGTGGGGCCTGTTCCTGCGCAACCACGACGAGCTCACGCTCGAGATGGTCACCGATGATGAGCGCGACTACATGTACTCCGAGTACGCCAAGGACCCGCGGATGAAGCTCAACCTCGGCATCCGCCGCCGCCTGGCTCCGCTGCTGGACAATGGGCGCGACGAGATCCAGCTCATGACCGCGATCCTCTTCTCGCTGCCGGGCTCGCCCGTCCTCTACTACGGTGACGAGATCGCCATGGGCGACAACATCTTCCTCGGAGACCGCGACGGCGTGCGCACCCCCATGCAGTGGACCGGCGATCGCAACGGCGGCTTCTCGCGCGCGGACTTCGCCCAACTGTACGCGCCGCCGCTGATGGACCCCGTGTACGGCTTCCAGGCCGTCAACGTCGAGGCGCAGCTGCGCACCCCCACCTCCCTGCTGCGCTGGATGCACCGCTTCATCGCGCTGCGCAAGGAGCATCCCGTGTTCGGACTGGGGACCTACGAGCCCATCCCCACGTCCAACCCGCGGATCTTCGCCGTCCTGCGGTGCTTTGAGGAGGACCTCGTGCTGTGCGTACACAACCTGGCGCGCTCTGCGCAGGCGGTGGAGCTCGACCTCTCGGCGCACGCGGGGCGCTTCCCGGTGGAGCTGTTCGGCCGCAGCCGCTTTCCACGGATCGGTGATCTGAACTACCTGCTCACGCTGGCGCCGCGCGGCTTCTACTGGTTCCAGCTCGTGCAGGAGGGAGAGGACGCAATCGGATGACTGAGCACCTCCAGAACCCGTGCCGAAGCGAGATCGAGCGCCTCGACCTCGACAAGGTCGCCGGCTGGCTCGAGAGTCAGCGCTGGTACGCCTCCAAGTCGCGCCACGTCATCGCCCTCCAGCTCGACGAGAGCGTCGCCATCGCCGAGCCACCGCCGCTGGTCATCAACCTCGTGCAGGCGCGCTTTGCCTCGGGCAGCCACGAGCTCTACCAGCTGCCGTTCGTCCTGCTCCCCCTCGACGAGGTGGGCGAGCGCCCGGTGGTGGATGCCACCCCCGACTGGGCCGCGGTGGACGCGGTGGCGGACCCCGAGCTGGTGCGCGAGCTGCTGCGCCAGATGGAGGCCGAGCAGTCTCTCGACGGCGAGGCAGGGTGCTTCCGCTTCCACCGGGTCGAGCTCAGCGGCCAGCTACCCCTGGAGGCGCCGGTCCGGCCCATGGGCGTCGAGCAGTCCAACTCCTCGATCGTGTTCGGCGAGGACACCGTGCTCAAGGTGTTCCGCCGGCTGGAGCCGGGCATCAACCCCGAGCTCGAGGTGCTCCAGTTCCTCACGCGCCGGGGATTCGAGAACATCGCGCCGCTGCAGGGGTGGTACAGCTATGAGGGGCGCAACGTCGTCACCACCCTGGGCGTGGCCCAGCGATTCTTCGCCGACGCGGTGGGCGGCTGGGAGATGGCGCTCGATCAGATCGGCTCCGATCCCGCCGCCTTCCTGGTGGAGCTGGGGCGGCTGGGCGCGGTCACCGCGCGGCTGCACAACTGCCTGTCCTCTGACCCGAGCGATCCCGCCTTCAGCTCCGAGGAGCCCAGCGCCGAGTCGATGTCGCTGCTGACCGCGACGATCGACGAGGACATCGAGCGCGTGTTCACTCGGCTCCCCGACGACGAGCGCGTGGCTCCCATCGCCGGCCGCGGCCAGGACGTCCGCGAGCAGATCGCCCTGCGTGCCCAGACCGGCACGGGCGGGCGGGCCATTCGCACTCACGGCGACTACCACCTCGGCCAGACCCTGCACCGCCCCAGCGCGGGCGATTGGGTGATCATCGACTTCGAGGGCGAGCCGGCGCGGCCGCTGTTCGAGCGCCGCCAGAAGCGCAGCCCGCTGCGCGACGTCGCGGGCATGCTGCGCTCCCTCGCCTACGCCACCTCCGCCTCGCAGATCATGCGCGGCATTCCGGCGCCGGGCAAGTTCGAGGAGCAGGCCCGCGCCACGTTCCTCGAGAACTACTTCTCGACCATCGACGCTGCGCTGGTGCCCGCGGGCGACGCCGCGATCTGGAACGCGCTGGCTATCTTCGAGCTCGAGAAAGCCATCTACGAGCTGCAATACGAACTCGACAACCGGCCCGACTGGTTGCCGATCCCGGTCGCGGGTATCGCTCGGCTCCTGGAGGAAGCATGACCACCGTCGCCAAGAATGACCTGGAAGCGCTCGTGCGCCGGGAGCACCCGGAGCCGCACGCGATCCTGGGCGCCCACCCCGCCGACACCGGCGTTGTCGTCCGCGTCCTGCGGCCTTCCGCGCAAGCGGTGACGGTCAAGCCCAGCCGCGGCAAGAGCGTCGCCCTGACCGAGATCCATCCCGGCGGCATCTGGGAGGGCGAGATCGAGGACGCCGAGCTGCCGCTGAAGTACAAGCTCAAGGTCGACTACGGCGCCGCCGGCAAGTTCACCATCCACGACCCCTACGCCTTCCTGCCCACGATCGGCGAGCTCGACTTGCACCTGATGGGCGAGGGCCGTCACGAGGAGCTCTACGAGCGCCTTGGCTCGCATCCCATGGAGCACCAGGGTGTGCAGGGCACGGCCTTTGCCGTGTGGGCGCCCGCCGCCCGCGCCGTCAGCGTCGTCGGGGACTTCAACTCCTGGGACGGGCGCCTGCACGCGATGCGGTCGATGGGCACGGGCGGCATCTGGGAGTTGTTCCTGCCCGACGTCGGGGCGGGCGCGCGCTACAAGTACGAGATCCTCACCCAGGACGGCGAGCTGCTGCTCAAGGCCGATCCCTACGCTCAGGAGACCGAGGTCCCGCCCAAGACGGCATCGGTGATCCACACCCCCGGCCACACCTGGAGCAAGGAGGACGCCAAGTTCCTGAAGGCCCGCAGCGAGCACGAGCCGCTGGCCGAGCCGGTGTCCATCTACGAGGTGCACCTCGGCTCGTGGCGGCTCAACTCGCTGGAGGACAACCGGCCGCTGACCTACGCCGAGCTGGCCGACGAGCTGTCGGCGTACGCCCAGGATCTCGGCTTCACCCACGTCGAGCTGCTGCCGGTCATGGCCCATCCCTTCAGCGGGTCGTGGGGCTACCAGGTCACCGGCTACTACGCCCCCACCCCGCGCTACGGCTCGCCCGACGACCTGCGGGCGTTCATCGACAAGATGCACGCCAAGGGCATCGGCGTCATCCTCGACTGGGTCCCTGCGCACTTCCCGCGCGACGAGTTCGCCCTGGCGCGCTTTGACGGCACCGCGCTCTACGAGCACGCCGATCCGCGGCGCGGGTCCCACCCGGACTGGGGCACGCTGGTCTTCAACTTCGGGCGCTACGAGGTGCGCAACTTCCTCATCTCAAACGCCGTGTTCTGGCTGCGCGAGTACCACGTCGACGGCATCCGGGTCGACGCCGTGGCCTCGATGCTCTACCTCGACTACTCGCGCCGTGAGGGCGAGTGGGTGCCCAATCAATTCGGCGGCCGCGAAGACCTCGACGCCGTGTCCTTCCTCAAGGAGCTCAACGAGGTCATGTACGGCCACGAGCGCGGCATCATCTCCGCCGCCGAGGAATCCACGGCGTGGCCGGGAGTGTCGCGGCCGACCTATCTGGGCGGCCTCGGCTTCGGCTTCAAGTGGAACATGGGCTGGATGCACGACACGCTCGGCTACTTCGAGCAGGACCCGATCTACCGCCGCTACCACCACCACGAGCTCACCTTCAGCCTCATGTACGCGTTCAGTGAGAACTTCGTGCTGCCGCTGTCCCATGACGAGGTGGTGCACGGCAAGGGCTCGCTCTACTCCAAGATGGGCGGCTCGGACCCCTGGCAGAAGCTCGCCAACCTGCGTGCGCTGTACGCCTACATGTGGGCGCATCCGGGCAAGAAGCTGCTCTTCATGGGCGGTGAGCTGGCCCAGCAGGCGGAATGGAGCCACGAGCGCTCGCTGGACTGGCACCTGCTCGAGCAGCCCGAGCACGCGGGCATTCAGTCGCTGGTGCGCGACCTCAACCGCCTGTATCGCTCAGAGCCCGCGCTCTACGAGCTGGACTCCGACCCGGCTGGGTTCTGGTGGCTGGAGCCCAACGACGCCGACAACAACATCCTCGCCTTCGCCCGGCAGTCGCGCGACTCCAGCCGGATCGTGGTCTTCGTGGCCAACCTCTCCCCCGTGGTGCGCTCGGGCTACCGGCTGGGGCTGCCGCGCTCGGCGCGCTGGCGCGAGGCGCTCAACACGGACTCCTCCTACTACGGCGGCTCAGACGTCGGCAACCTGGGCGGCGTGCAACCCGAGCCGATCCCGTGGCACAACCAGGCGTTCTCGGCCGAGCTGACACTGCCCCCGCTCGCCGCTCTCTGGCTCGTTCCCGAGGACGAGTGACGTCGTCCATCGCCCGCAGGGAGCGGGCTAGCCTCATGCCGGATGTCCATGAGTAGCGAACCCGAGGAGCCCTACCCCTGGGAACGTCCGCTGGGCGCACGTCAGGTCGACGACGAGCGCGCGGAGTTCCGCGTCTGGGCCCCGCGCGCCTCGGCGCCGGCGGTCAAGGTCGCGGGCGCGCGGCACCCGATGATGGACGCGGGCTTTGGTGTCTGGGAGGCGATCGTGCCCGCCAGCCCCGGCAGCGACTACGTCTACGTGCTCGACGAGGGCCGGGAGCTGCCCGACCCGGCCTCGCGCTGGCAACCCGAAGGGCTGCGAGGCCCTTCGCGCGTGCTCGACGTGCGCCGGCTGCGCTCCCGGCGGCGCGAGGGATTCACCGCCCCGCCGCTGGAGGACCTGCTGATCTACGAGCTCCACATCGGGACGTTCACCCCGGAGGGCACGTTCGCGGCGGCCGCGGAGCGGCTCGGCGAGCTCACTGACCTGGGGGTGACCGCGGTCGAGATCATGCCGGTGGCCGAGTTTCCCGGCAACCACGGTTGGGGCTATGACGGCGTCTTCATCTCGGCGGCCCAGTCCTCCTACGGCGGTCCGCCGGGCCTGGCCGACCTCGTCGCCGCGGCGCACCACCACGGACTGGCGGTCATCCTCGATGTCGTCTACAACCACCTGGGGGCGACGGGCGGAGGCGACATGGAGGCGTTCGGTCCGTACTTCACCGACAAGTACTCGACCCCCTGGGGCAAGGCGATCAACTACGACGACGCCGACTCAGACCCCGTGCGCGAGTGGGTGTGCCAGAGCGCCGAGGGCTGGGTGCGCGACTTCGGCATCGACGGACTGCGGCTCGACGCCATCCACGCCATCTTCGACCAGAGCCCCGAGCACCTCGTGGCCGCGGTGGCCCGGCGCGTCCACGCCGTCAACCCGCGCCACTACGTGATCGCCGAGTCAGGTCTCAACGACCCGATCGTCATGCGGCCGCCCGAGCGCGGTGGCTGGAGCTGCGACGCCGCGTGGGCCGACGACTTCCATCACGCCCTGCGCACGCTGATCACCGACGACCGCGACGGCTACTACGCCGACTTCGGCCAGGTCGCGCAGCTGGCCAAGGCTTTTCACCGGCCCCACGTCGACGACGGCAACTACTCCCCGTTTCGCCACCGCCGCTTCGGTGCGCCCGCCGAGGACGTCCCGCCCGAGCGCTTCGTCGTCTTCTCCCAGAACCACGACCAGGTCGGCAACCGCGCCTACGGCGATCGGATGCCGGCCACGGCGCGACCGCTGGCGGCGTTCTGCACGCTGCTGTCGCCGTTCATCCCCATGCTGTTCATGGGCGAGGAGTACGGGGAGCTGGCGCCGTTTCAGTACTTCACCAACCACATCGATCCCGACATCGGGGAGGCGACGCGTGAGGGGCGCCGCAGCGAGTTCGCTGCCTTCGCTCAGTTCGCCGCCGACGTGCCGGACCCCGAGGACCCCGCCACCTTCGAGCGCTCCAAGCTCACGCGCCGGGCCGACCAGGGTCTGGCGCGGCTCTACCGCGAGCTCATCCAGGCCCGCAAGCAGCTGCCCCGCGGCACCCCGCGCGAGATCGAGTACGACGAGCAGTTCCGTTGGCTGGTGGTGCGCCGCGGCTCCTATGAACTGGCGTGCAACTTCGGAACCGGACCCGTCACCATCCCCTGCCAGGGCGAGACCGTGCAGCTGTCCGCGGGGGGCGACGCCCACCTCAGCGGCGGGTCACTCAAACTTCCTGCGATGGCGGGAGCGCTGATCCAATGAGCGAGCTGTGGCCAGGCCGGCCGTTCCCGCTCGGAGCCACGTGGGATGGTCAGGGCACGAACTTCTCACTGTTCTCCGAGCACGCCGAGGGCGTGACGCTGTGCCTGTTCGATGACACTGGCAACGAGACGCCGATCGAGATCCCCACGCGACAGGCCCACAACTGGCACTGCTACCTGCCCGGGGTCGGCCCCGGCCAGCGCTACGGCTACCGCGTGCACGGGCCCTACGCGCCCCAGGAGGGGCAGCGCTTCAACCCCAACAAGCTCCTCCTCGATCCCTACGCCAAGGCCATCGACGGCGTGGTGGACTGGGACCACGACGCCAACGTCCTGCCCTACGTCCCTCCCGACAGCCTCGAGCACGCCGAGGACGCCGACCTCGAGCTCGACGACGAGGACGACGCCGGCGCGGTGCCCAAGTCGGTGGTCATCGACGACTACTTCGACTGGCAGGGTGACAAGCCGCCGGGCACGCCGTTCGCCGACACGGTCATATACGAGACGCACGTCAAGGGCTTCACCATGACCCATCCCGAGGTGCGCGAGGAGCTGCGCGGCACGTACGCAGGCCTGGCCTCTGAGCCGGCGCTCGAGTACCTCCAGGACCTGGGCGTGACGGCGGTCGAGCTGCTGCCCATCCACCACATCTGCGACGAGTCGTTCCTGCACGAGAAGGGCCTGAGCAACTACTGGGGCTACAGCACGATCGGCTATCTCGCCCCGCACTCCGAGTACGCCGCCACCGGCCGGCGCGGGGAACAGGTGCGCGAGTTCAAGGGCATGGTCAAGGCGCTGCACCAGGCCGGGATCGAGGTCATCCTCGACGTCGTCTACAACCACACCGCGGAGGGGAACCACCTCGGGCCGATGCTGTCCTTCAAGGGGGCCGACAACGCCGCCTACTACCGGCTGGTCCCCGACGACCCGCGCCACTACATGGACTTCACCGGGACGGGCAACTCGCTCAACCCGGTGCATCCCAGCGTGCTGCGCCTGATCATGGACTCGCTGCGCTACTTCGTCATCGAATGCCATGTCGACGGCTTCCGCTTCGACCTGGCCTCGGCGCTGGCCCGCGAGTTCTACGACGTGGACCGCCTGTCGGCGTTCTTCGACACCATCCATCAGGACCCCGTCCTCTCCCAGGTCAAGCTCATCGCCGAGCCCTGGGACGTCGGGCCCGGCGGATACCAGGTCGGCAACTTCCCGATCCTGTGGTCGGAGTGGAACGGCGTGTACCGCGACACCATGCGCGACTTCTGGCGCGCCTCGGCCAGCGTCGGGCAGTTCGCGCAGCGCCTGTCGGGATCGGCCGACCTCTATGAGTCAGACGGACGCGACCCGTTCGCCTCGATCAACTTCATCACCGCGCATGACGGCTTCACCATGCGCGACCTCGTGGCCTACAACGAGAAGCACAACGAGTCCAACCAGGAGGACAACCGCGACGGCACCGACGACAACCGCTCGTGGAACTGCGGGGTCGAGGGTGAGACCGACGACCCGGAGGTCAACGCGCTGCGCAAGCGCCAGCAGCGCAACTTCCTCACCACGCTGTTCGTGTCCCAAGGCACGCCGATGCTCCTGGGCGGCGATGAGATCTGTCGCTCCCAGGGCGGCAACAACAACGCCTGGTGCCAGGACAACGAGATCAGCTGGTATGACTGGGACCTCAGTGACAACGCGCTGGAGCTGCGCGAGTTCGTCCGCCGGCTCATCCGGCTGCGACGGGAGCACTGCACCTTCCGCCGCGAGACGTTCCTGCGCGGGCAGCCGGTCAACGACTCACCGCTCCCCGACGTGTGGTGGTTCCGGGTGGACGGCCGGCGGATGACGGCCCGCGACTGGGAGCACGGCGAGGCGGTGCTGGGAATGTTCCTCAACGGCAAGGCGATCGCGAGCCCCGGTCCCCATGGCGAGGAGGTCGAAGACGATTCGTTCGTGCTGCTGTTCAACGCCCACGCCGAGGACCGGGAGTTCAGGCTGCCGCGGCGTCGCATGGGGGTGCGCTGGGACCTGGAGCTGTGCACCGCGGATCCGCAGGCGCAGCCCGGCAGCGCCAGCTATGACGCCCAGAGCCTGGTCAACGTCATCGCGCACTCGATCACGATCCTGAAGCGCGTGGCGTAGCGCACGCACGCGCGGGTAGGACGCACAGCGTGAGGGCAGAGAGAAACCCGCTGCGGGCGACGTACCGCCTGCAGCTCACCCCCGATTTCGGATTCGCCGCGGCCCGCCAGCGCATCCCCTACCTGCGCGACCTCGGCATCTCGCACCTGTACCTGTCACCGTCGTTGCAGGCGCGCGCGGGATCGACGCACGGCTACGACGTGGTCGACCCGACGCGGATCTCCTCGGACCTCGGGGGCGAGGCCGCATTTCGCGAGCTGTGCGACGCCGCGCATGCCGCGGGGCTGGGGATCGTGCTCGACATCGTCCCCAACCACATGGCCACCGACGACGCCAACCCGTTCTGGACCGATCCGGGAGCGCGGGAGAGGTTCTTCGACGTCGACCGGGCCACGGGACGTCACCGCCGCTTCTTCGACATCGACGACCTCGCCGGCGTGCGCCAGGAGGACCCCGAGGTGTTCGAGACCACGCACCGGCTCGTCCTCTCCCTGGTGCGCGACGGAACCGTCGACGGGCTGCGCATCGATCACCCCGACGGGCTGGCCGATCCGGCGCAGTACTTCGCCCGGCTGCGTGAGCACGGGGCCGAGATCGTGTGGATCGAGAAGATCCTCGAGCCCGCCGAGCGTCTGCGCGACTGGCCGGTGACCGGCACCGTCGGCTATGAGTTCCTCAACGACGTCTGCGCGCTGTTCGTCGATCCGGCCGCCGAGCCGGTCTTCACGGCGCTGTGGCGGGAGCTGTCCGGCGACGAGCGCGACTTCGCCACGGTGGCGGCCGAGGCCAAGCTCGAGCAGGCCACCCAGACCTTCACGCCAGAGGTGGATCGGCTGGCCGCCCTGGTCGACGGCGAGGCCCGCGCCGAGGCCCTCGCGCGGGCGGTGGCCTCGTTCCCGGTCTACCGGACCTACGTGCGCCCCGAGGAGGGTGAGCTGGCCGATGCCGACCGCGAGGTCCTGGCCGCCGCCGAGATGCCCGGCGCCGTGGCCCAGATTCTGCGCCTCGAGCGTCCCGCCCCATCGGAGTTCGTCACGCGCTTTCAGCAGACGACCCCACCCGTGGTGGCCAAGGGCGTGGAGGACACCGCGTTCTACCGCTACGCGCGGCTGCTGGCGCTCTGCGACGTCGGCGGGGACCCCGGCCGGTTCGGGATCAGCGCCGAGCGGTTCCACGAGGCCAACGCCGAGCGGGCACGCCGCTTCCCGCAGGCGATGCTGACCACGATGACCCACGACACCAAGCGCTCGGCCGATGTCCGGGCGCGGATGGCGGCGCTCACGTGGGCGCCCGAGCTGTGGGAGGAGCGCGTCCGGCGGTGGCTGGAGCTGTCCGAGCCGCTGCGCAGTGGCGGCGCCCCGGACGACCTGGAGCGCTACTTCCTGTTCCAGACGCTGGTGGGCGCCTGGCCGATCGAGGCCGACCGGGTGCAGGGGTACATGGAGAAGGCTCTGCGCGAGGCCAAGCGCAACACCAACTGGGTGGATCAGAACACCGAGTGGGAGCGAGCCGTCATGGACTTCGTCGCCGGGGTGTACGACCATGACGAGCTGCGCCGCGATCTCGACGGCTTCGCGCGCGAGCTCGCCTTCGCCTCGGACTGCGTGGCCCTGCGCACCGTGGCGCTCAAGCTCACCTCCCCGGGGGTGCCCGACATCTACCAGGGCGACGAGCTGCCCCTCTACGCGCTGGTCGATCCCGACAACCGCCGCCCGGTGGACTGGCAGTGGAACGAGACGATGCTGGGACGCCTGGTCGGCGGCGCCCAGGCCGAGCCCTCGATCCGCAAGCTCTGGCTGACGACGCGGCTGCTCGGATTGCGCATCCGACGCCCGGCCGCGTTCAGCGGCGCCTATGAGAAGGTGGGCGCATCCGCGACGACCGTGGCCTACGTGCGCGGCGGCGAGGTGCTGGTGGCGGTGACGACACGGCCCGGCCCGCCCGACGGCAGGCTGGAGGGCGTGGACGGGCACTGGCGCGACGTGCTCTATGGCGACGAGCGCGTGCTCGAATCCGGCGTGCCGCTGGCCGAGCTGCTGGACGAGTACGGGATCGCCGTCCTCGAGCGCGCCTGACTCGGCCGCGGGCCGCCCGGCGGCGGCCGGTTCGGTGCAATGGATGGGCCGTTCCCGGACATCTCGCGGGTGGTGGACCCCAGACCCAGTTCGAGCAGCTCTACCGCGCCTACGCCGACCGCGTCCACGCCTATGCGCTGCGGCGCACGACGGCGGCGGCGGCCGATGACGTTCGTGACCTACCGCACCGTGGACGGCGGGCGAACCTGGCGGCCGAGCGTGGTGGCGCTACCGCCGGGCTGAGCTCCCGCGGGCGGCTCCGGCGCAGCGTCCGCGATAGAGTCCGGCGCCGGCCCGATGCGCACGCTGACGTTCTCCTGGGAGTACCCACCGGTGATCGAGGGCGGGCTTGCACGTCACGTGCGCAAGCTGTCGGAGAACCTCGTCGGCGAAGGTGTCGAGGTCCACGTGCTCACCCGCGGCAGCGAGCGTCTGGCCGCCCGTGAGGAGCGTCACGGCGTCATCGTTCATCGAGTTGCGGAGCCCGCCTTCCCGCGCGACGTCAGGGCGTTCGTCCGGTGGGTGGACTCGATGAACCGCGACATGGCCCGCCGGGGATGCGAGCTCGATGACGAGCTGCGCTTCGACCTCGTCCACTCCCACGACTGGCTGGTCGCCGGCGCCGCCGAGCACGTCGCCCGGCGCGCGGCCCTGCCGTGGATCGCCACGGTCCACGCCACCGAGTACGGGCGCCACCAGGGATGGGTGGACAAGTACCCTCAATCGCACATCCACGCTGCCGAGCGCGACATGGTCCGTCACGCAGACCGGATCATCACCTGCAGCCGGTACATGCGCAGCCATGTCGCCAAGGTGTTCGGCATCCGCTCGGCCAAGGTCACCGCGATGCAGAACGGGATCGACCCGCGCGACCTCGAGCCCGTCGCCGACGACCTCGGCGCGCTGCGCGAGCGCTACGCCAAGCCGCACGAGCGTCTCGTCCTGCTCGTGGGCCGCCTGGTCTACGAGAAGGGCTTTCATCTCGCCCTGGACGCCCTGGCGCCGGTGGTCAAGGAGCTGGGGAACGTCCGCTTCGTCGTCGCGGGGACCGGAACCGCCGAGGCCGAGCTGCGCCGTCAGGCGTGGCGCCTGGGCCTGCATCGCACCGGCGCCTTCCTGGGCTGGGTCGGCGACGACATGCTGCACTCGCTCTACCGCATCGCCGACCTGTGCATCGTCCCCTCGATCTATGAGCCGTTCGGCATCGTCGCCCTGGAGGCGATGGCCTCCGGCTGCCTGTGCGTCGTCGCCGACACCGGCGGGCTGCGCGAGGTCGTGCCCGACGACGGCACCGTCGGCCTGCGCTTCCCCTCCCGGGACGCGGCCGCCCTGCAGGAGATCCTCGCGCGCGTGCTCACCGATGACGCCGAGCGAGCCCAGTTGGTGGCCGAAGCGCGCGAGCACGTGCTGCGCTTCGACTGGGCCGAGGTGGCGCGCCAGACCCTTGGGCTGTATCGCGCCGAGCTCCGCGCCGCGCGCCCTCGCCTGGCGCCCAGCCGATCCTGATGCGCATTCGGGCGGCTGTCGGGGCCGCTGCGCTGGCAATCCCGCCATGGGCCGGCGCCGTCGCGATGGCCCCTGATCATCATCCGCACCGGCGGCGCGACGCTGAGCGCGCGGCGCTTCCTCCTTCCCGCCGGCATCTTCGGGCCCGGGGTCGGCCCCGGCGGGCTGACGATCTCCGGCGACGCCCAGTCGCCGGAGTCCGTGATGGTGGCCGCGCTGGGCGCCCACGATCGGACGGAGATCCGGTCCGGCCGGCTGACCGACCGCCATCGGCTCCTGCGCAACCCCCAGCTCGGGGCCGCCGCCTGGTGACCCGTCAGTAGTAGTGGCGGCGACCGCCGATGGCGCGTCCCGTGGCGCCGAGCAGCATGAAGATGGCGCCGACGAGCAGCAGGACGATCCCGATCGTCCACAGAATCGCGATCTTGGCTACGAATCCGACGACCAGCAGAATGAGTCCGGCGACGATCATGCGTTCCTACCTCCTGCGTCTGTCTATGAGATTGGACGAAGTGCGGGCGGAGCGCTCGACACCCTCCCGCGGCGTCGCGCACCCTGGTGCCCGTATTGCCCGGAAGTACTACCCCGTATCAGGGATATATGCGCAGGCGAGGAGGTCAGGCCTCGTCATCACATTCCGCGAAACCGATCCCCACACGTGGCGCGCCGAGTTCCGAAGGCAGCGGGGCCGTCGTCGCCATTGCGCCCCTCTACCCACGTGGGATCAAGGGTTGCTCAGGTTGGACAAACGACGAGGGGCCCGGCGTCGGCCGGGCCCCTCGTCAAACACTCGCCTGTTGCGGAGAGAGTACTGCGGATGGCTTCGCCGTCCTACATCATCCCCGACATGTCGGGCATGCCACCGCCGGCGCCACCGCCCCCATCCTTCTCGGGAACCTCGGCGACGATCGCCTCGGTGGTCAGGATGTTCTTGGCGATCGACGCGGCGTTCTGCAGCGCGGAACGCGTGACCATGGCCGGGTCGATGATGCCCTCGGCGATCAGGTCGACGATCTCGCCGTTGGCGGCGTTGAGGCCGTAGCCCTTCTTGGCCTTACGGACGTCGTTGACGACGACCGAGCCCTCGAGGCCGGCGTTCTCGGAGATCTGACGCAGCGGCTCCTCGAGCGCGCGGTGCACGATCTTCGCGCCCGTCTGCTCGTCGGGGAGCTCGATGGCGTCGATGTTGAGCGCCTTCTGCGCCACCAGCAGGGCGACGCCACCGCCCGGCACGATGCCCTCCTCGAGGGCGGCGCGGGTGGCCTGCAGCGCGTCCTCGACGCGGTGCTTCTTCTCCTTCATCTCCGTCTCGGTGGCAGCGCCGACCTTGACGACCGCCACGCCGCCCGACAGCTTGGCGAGGCGCTCCTGGAGCTTCTCGCGGTCGAAGTCGGAGTCGGTGGTCTCGATCTCGGCCTTGATCTGGTTGATCCGGCCCTTGATGGCCTCGCTGTCGCCGGCGCCGTCCACGATCGTCGTCGTGTCCTTGGCGACGACCACACGGCGGGCGCGACCGAGCTGGGAGAGCTGGGTGTTCTCCAGCTTCAGACCCATCTCCTCGGTGATGACCTCGCCGCCGGTCAGGATGGCGATGTCCTCCAGCATGCGCTTACGGCGATCGCCGAAGCCGGGGGCCTTGACCGCCACACCGGTGAAGGTGCCGCGGAGCTTGTTGACGACCAGCGTCGCCAGCGACTCACCCTCGACGTCCTCGGCGATGATCAGCAGCGGCTTGCCGGACTGGATGGTCTGCTCCAGCACGGGCAGCACGTCGCGGACCGAGCCGATCTTCTGGTTGGCGATGAGGATGTAGGGATCCTCCAGCGTCGCCTCCATCCGCTCCTGGTCGGTGACCATGTAGGGCGAGATGTAGCCCTTGTCGAACTGCATGCCCTCGGTGAACTCGAGGTCCATGCCGAACGTCTGGCCCTCCTCGACGTTGACCACGCCGTCCTTGCCGACCTTGTCGATAGCATCG
>DASXJW010000078.1:0-127371 GCA_036497165.1 Solirubrobacteraceae bacterium | reverse complement strand
GTAGGAGCCGTTGTCGACGAAGGTGTTGCCCACCAGCGCATTGCCGTAGTCGTCCCACAGGCAGCTCTGCGGACCCAGGGTCCCGCCGTAGACGCCGCCGAAGCACGGCTTGCCGCTGTCCAGCCCGGGCACGAGGATCACGCCCCAGGCGTGATTGTCCGAGAAGCGGTTGTCCATCACGGTGTCGTTGCGACCGCCGGAGATCGACAGCCCGGTGCCGACCGGACCCGCCGCCGCCGCGCCCGCCGCGGGCACGTTGGGGTTGTTGTGTCGTGCACGTTGTTGTGGATGAACACCCAGCACGAGTGCGCGCCCTTGACCGGCGGCGCGACCCCGTGCGGGCAGGCACCGTTCTGAGGCGCGGGATCGTCGCCGTTCTGGCTGTTGGTGTCGAACCCGTCCTCGTTGTCGTCGAACTGGGAGTTCTCGACGAGCAGCCGGCCGCCGGAGTTCGATCCGGAGTAGCCGAGGGCGTTGAACTCCGCCCAGGCGTGGTCGACCGTCTGGTCGCAGACCTGGCGGCAGGCGCCGATGTAGAAGCCGGAGTCGTTGAAGTTGGAGGCGTAGATCTCGTTCCAGGTCCCGCCGCTCCAGTTGCAAGAGAAGACGCCGTACTGCGCGGCGGTGGCCTCGCCGCCGGTGGCCTGGCTCTTGAGGTAGGTGCTGGTCGTCGTCAGGTACTGACCGGTGAAGCCGTGGCCGCCCACCTTGCCGCTGTCGGCGCCGCCGTTCCACCAGATCTCGTTGCCGGCATCGCGCGACCCGCCGAGGAAGTTGCAGGCCGTGAGGTTCTCGATCGAGACGTTGGCGGCCTTCCACACCATCAGCCCGTTGACGCCGGACGCCACGCCGGCGGCGGCGCCGGTGGCGTACCCGGCGTAGGGGTTGGAGTCAGATGAGGCGCTGCCGCGCAGGCCGAAGTTCTGCGCTGAGCCCTGGCTGCTGCACACCGGGGAGCCGGGCCGGGTCCCGTCGACGATGACCGTCCTGCGGTTCATGCCGCGGATGTGCAGGTTGCGCTTGGTGATGAGGACGGCCGCCGGGAACGTCGGCGCGCCCCTGGGCACGGAGATGTGCGACGTCTTGTAGTCGCCGGGGCCGACGAGGATCCAGTCCCCCGGCCTGGCGGCGTCGACCGCCGCCTGGATCGAGCTGAACTGGCCCTTGATCCCGTGGTAGGACCCCACCCGTAGGACCTTCCCGACCGCGCTCGCTGCCACGGCGCAGCTGGTGACCAGCACGGCAACGGCGACGACGACGACGGCACGAGCATGGCCTCTCTCCTCTCCTTCGCGACGGCGGGCATCCTACAGCGCCGACGTGTTAGGGATATGTGAGGGTGCAGCGCCCGTCAGGCGTCGGGGTCGAGGTCGAACGCCACGCCGGCGATCTCGACCTCGTCGCCGGCCTCGAAGCCCTGGGCCTCGAGCGCGCTCAGGACCCCGATGCCGCGCAGCCGCCGCTCCAGATGGGCCAGCGCCTCCTCGTTGTCGAGGTCGTAGCGGGCCAGCAGCCGCTCCACGCCGGCTCCGGTGACCCTGAAGCTCCCGTCCGCCGTGCGCCGCACCTCGTAGGCGCGCGGAGCCGACGGGCGGAAGACGCGGTGCTCGGCGAGGTCGGTGTCGAGCTGCACCACCTCGGCGGCTCCCTCCTGCGCGGGCGCCGTCTCAGGGACGCGCCGCACGAGCTCGGCGGCCAGCTGGTCCAGGCCCGCGCGGCTCACCGATGAGGTTACGAGCACGGGCACTCCGGAGCCCAGCCGCTCCTGCCACTCCGCGCGGGCCGCCTCGGCGCTCTGCGCATCGACGAGATCGGCCTTGGACAGGGCGAGGATGCGCGGCAGCGCCGCCAGGCGCGAGTCGTGCTCGGCCAGCTCGTGCTCGACGGTGGCGTGGTTGGTCACCGGATCCGAGCCGTCGAGGGGGTTGAGGTCCAGGACGTGCACCAGCAGGCGCGTGCGCTCCACGTGGGCGAGGAACTCATGACCCAGCCCGGCACCGGCACTGGCACCCTCGATGAGCCCTGGGATGTCGGCCAGGACGAGCTGGCGCGTCTCGGTCTGCAGGGTCCCGAGCACCGGCGACAGCGTCGTGAACGGGTAGCCGGCGACCTTGGGGTGGGCGCGCGTCAGGCGCGACAGCAGCGACGACTTGCCGGCGTTGGGCAGACCGATCAGGCCGACGTCGGCCAGCAGCTTGAGCCGCAGCTCCAGCCAGCCCTCCTCGCCGGGCAGCCCCCGCTCGGCGAACCGCGGTGTCTGATGGGTGGGACCGGCGAAGCGCTTGTTGCCCCGCCCGCCGGATCCGCCGCGCGCCACCACCGCCCGCTGGCCGCCGCGCACGAGGTCATAGCGCGTGCCCTCGCGCTCGACGAGCACCTCGGTGCCGGGCGGGACGGCCAGCTCGAGCGTGGCGCCATCCGCGCCGTGGCGCAGCGCGCCCTCCCCATGGCCGCCACGGCGGGCCTTGAAGTGGGCGCGGCGGCGATAGGTCTCGAGATCGCGCAGCGACTCGTCGCAGACCAGGACGACGTCACCCCCGCGGCCGCCGTCGCCGCCGTCGGGGCCGCCGCGGGGGACGTGGGCCTCGCGGCGGAAGCTGAGGGCGCCGTCGCCTCCGGCGCCGGCGTGAACGTGGATGCGCGCGCGATCGTGCATGCTGTGTCCCGGAGAGCTTATGAGCGATCGCGTCTTTCTCATCACCGGCGCCTCGTCGGGCATCGGCGCCGCCACGGCGCGCGCCGCCGCCCGGGCCGGCTATCGGCTGGCTCTCGCCGCGCGCTCGGTGGATCGCCTGAGCGATCTCGCCGCCGAGCTCGGTGGCGAGGACCGCGCGCTGGCCATCCGCTGCGACGTGACCGAGTGGTCAGACCAGGAGGCCATGGTGACCGAGGTGCTCGACCGCTTCGGGCGCCTTGACGTCGTCTTTGCCAACGCCGGCTTCGGGGCCAAGCGCGGCTTCCTGAACGAGTCGCCGGACTTCTGGCGCGAGATGGTGCTCACCAACGTCTACGGCGTCGCGCTCACCATCCGGGCCACCGTCACCGCGCTCACCGAGGCCAAAGGCCACCTGTTGCTGACCGGCTCGGTGGCCGGGCGCAGGGCGCTGCCGGGATCGCTGTACTCGGCCACCAAGTGGGCGGTGACGGCGATGGGCGAGGGCGCCCGCCAGGAGCTCAACGGCACCGGGGTGCGCGTGACCCTGATCGAGCCGGGCGCCGTCGACACCCCGTTCTTTACGAACCAGCCCAAGACGGCCCTGCAGGCCGAGGACGTCGCGCGAGCCGTCATGTACGCGGTCTCGCAGCCGCCCGAGGTGGACGTCAACGAGATCCTGATCCGGGCCACCTCCCAGGAGGGATAGCGCCGCGGGGGTCAAAAGCAACCCCCGTGAAAATGCTTCAGGACTTCAAGAAGTTCCTGCTTCGCGGCAACGTCGTGGACCTGGCCGTGGCGGTGGTGGTGGGCACCGCGTTCACCGCCGTCGTCAAGGCGCTGGTCACCGACATCGTCACGCCGATCATCGCGGCCATCTTCGGTCAGCCCAACTTCGAGAACCTGACCTTCACAATCAACGGCAGCGTCTTCAGGTACGGCGACCTGCTCAACAACGTGATCACGTTCATGTCGATCGCCGCCGTCGTGTTCTTCCTCGTCGTGACCCCCATCAACGCGCTCATGGCGCGACGCGCGCAGGAGGACCCGAGCACCAAGGAGTGTCCGGAGTGCACGAGCGCGATCCCGCTGCGGGCACGGCGCTGCCCGCTGTGCACTTCGGAGATCGCCGAGGCCGCGGCGTAGCGGCCTCGACCGAGCTTCCGGAGCTACTGGGCGTCGCCGGGCGCCACCGAGATCACGCGCCCCCGGCGACCGGCGGTGAACTGCACGGTGCCCGCCGAGCGGGCGTAGATCGTGTCGTCCCTGCCGATGCCGACGCCCTCGCCGGGCTTGAAGCGGGTCCCGCGCTGGCGGACGATGATCTCGCCGCCGGTCACGCTCTGACCGGCGAAGACCTTCACGCCGAGCCGCTTGGCGTTGGAATCGCGGCCGTTTCGGCTGGAGCCGAGGCCCTTCTTATGCGCCATCGCTTGCCTCCGCGGTCGCTGGCTCGTCTGCAGTCTGTGCGGGCTTGGCCGCCGACCCGGACCGGCTCTGACCCGATCCCAGCTTCAGCGAGGTGATCTCGATCCGGCTGAGCTCCTGGCGGTGACCGTTGCGGCGCTTGTAGCCCCGCTTGGGCTTGAACTTGACCACGCGGAGCTTGGGGCCCCGCTCGTGGGCGAGGATGCGGGCCTCGACGGTGACCTTGGCCAGTTCGTCGCCGTCGACCACGCTGTCGCCGTCGACGTAGAGCAGGGGCTGCAGGCTGACGGTCGCGCTCTCGTCATCGGGCAGCCGCTCGACCAGCAGGGACTCGCCCTCCTGGACGCGGTACTGCTTTCCGCCTGTCTTGACGATTGCGTACATGATCACTCCGAGTCGGACGAGCCCGTGGCCGAGGCGGCCTTGGCGCCCGAACGGCGCCGCCCGCCTCTGCGGCCGCGACGCCGAGACTTTGATTCTAGTTCATCGCCCGAGGCATCGTTCTCGACACCGTCCCGCCCGCCGACGTCAAGCAGCGAGGCGGTCGCAGCGGTCCTCCCCACCTCGTCGATCCGCACCAGGTGCTTCTCGCCGACGTACCTGGTGCCGCCGGTGATCGAGATGATGTAGCCGTCGATCTTGGCCACGGCGTCGCCAGGGCTGTACATGTGGGGCTCGACGATCTCGACGTAGACCTCCTCGCCCTCCCGGAAGGGCAGCGCGCGCTCGAGCACCTGCTCGCGATCGCCCTCCAGAAGCACCCGGAAGTGGTCAAGGGGGAGCCCCTCCGACCCCTCGAAGTGAAACCACTTGCCGGTCTCCTCCTCGACGGCGTGCAGTGCGCGGGCGTCGTTGCCGGTGAACTCGGCGCTGACCCGCGGATTCATCTGGATGAGGATGGCCTCGGCGTCGGTCTCCTTGGCCAGGTCGCGCATGCGGCGCTCGAACTCGATGGCGATCGTCTCCTCGGACTTGATGACGCCCTCGCCGTCACAGGTGGGACACGGCCGGGTCATGATCTCCCGGACGCCGTCGGTGACGTTCTGACGGGTCATCTCGACCAGCCCCAGCGGCGAGATCTCGACGACGAAGGTCTTGGTCCGGTCCTCGTCGAGTGCCTTGCGCAGCAGCTTGAGGACGGCGTCGCGGTTGCGGGCCCGGGCCATGTCGATGAAGTCGATGACGATGATCCCGCCGATGTCGCGCAGCCGCAGCTGGCGCACGACCTCGTCGGCGGCCTCGAGGTTGGTCTTGGTGATGGTGTCCTCCAGCCGCGCGCCCTTGCCACGCCCGATGAACGAGCCGGAGTTGACGTCGATCACCGTCAGCGCCTCGGCGTAGTCGATCATCAGGTAGCCGCCGCTGGGCAGATCGACGCGCCGCGAGAGCGTGGAGTCCAGCACCTCCTCGACGCCGAAGGCCTCGAACAGAGGGGTGTCGTCCTCCCATAGCTCGACCTGCTCGACCAGCTCTGGAGCGGTGCGGCTGAAGAACGAGAGCAGGCGATGGTGCTGCTTGGGGTCGTCCACGACGGCCCGCTCGAAGTCCGCGGAGAAGATGTCGCGCACGACGCGGACCGAGAGGTCGGCCTCCTGGAAGACGAGCGCCGGCGCCTGGGTCTCGGCGACGCGCTTCTGGAGCACCTCGCCGAGCTTGAAGAGGTAGACCAGCTCGCGCTCCAGATCGGCGCGCTTGGCACCCTGGGCGGCGGTGCGGATGATCGCGCCGGCGCCCTTGAGCTCGAGCTTGGCCGCCTCCTTGCGCAGGCGCTCTCGCTCTTTGTCGTCGAGGCGGCGGGAGACTCCCACGCCCTCGCCGAAGGGGGCGTAGACCATGTAGCGCCCGGCGATGGTCAGATCCATGCTCAGGCGGGCACCCTTGGTCTTGAGCGGGTCCTTGACCACCTGGACCACGATCTCCTGCCCCGGCTTGAGCATGTCGGTGATGTTGCGGCCGTCGCGGCCACCGCCGCGCCCGCGCCGGGGCGCCTCGACGCCGGGGAGCACGATCTCGTCGACGTGCAAAAAGCCATTCTTCTCCAGGCCGATGTCCACGAAGGCGGCCTCGAGGCCGGCTAGGACGTTGTCGACGCGGCCCTTGTAGATGTTGCCGACGATCGAGCGGCTGCCGCGCCGCTCGAGGTAGAGCTCCGCGACCTTGTACTCACTGGAGGCTGCCGGCTTGCGGCGGCGCCGTGTGGAGGCGGAGGTGGATTTGCGAGACGACACGGTTCCGGCCGCCTCGAGCAGCGCCACGCGGGTCTCCCCGCGGTCAACGCTGACCAAAACTTGCTTCTTCAATTGTTTTCAGTCCTTTGCTTACTAATTGCCGCAGCGGATCTGTCGCGCGGCGTTACGAAATCAGGGTGCGGGGCTTTCCGCCGGCCGCCATACGTGCTTGGACGTAGATGGACTGTAGGAGCCCAATGGCGATGAAGGTCACGATGACCGAGGAGCCGCCGTAGCTGAGCAGCGGCAGGGGAACGCCGGTGATAGGCATGATCCCAATGGTCATACCCACGTTCACGAAGATCTGGAACATCAGCATCGCCAGGATGCCGGCCGCGATCAGCGTTCCGAACAGGTTCTTGCTCATCGTGAGGATCCGCAGCGCACGCCAGATCAGCAGTGCGTACAGCGACAGCACCACCACGGCGCCGACGAATCCATAGGTCTCTCCCACCGCCGCGAACACGAAGTCCGTGTCGTTGGCCGGCAGGAAGTTCAGCTTGGTCTGGGTCGCGTTGTTTCCGCGCCCGGTCTTCTGTCCCGATCCGATGGCGATCTCCGCCTGCTGCAGCTGGTAGCACGAATCGGGGACCCCCGGCGTCGACTTCGTGCATCCGTTGGGATGCAGGAAGGCGGTGAGCCGCTGGACCTGGTAGGGCTTGAGGACGTGCACGCCCACGGCGGGCGCCCCGGCGAGCACGAGGGCGATGGAGGCGACGAAGATCGCCACCAGCGCCGCGATCTGCTTGAACGAGCTGCCGGCGAAGAACAGGATGCTGAATCCCACCGCGACATAGACCATGCCGGTGCCCAGGTCGGGCTGGGGGATCACCAGCAGCGCGGCGATGATGGCCAGCAGCATGATTCTCGCCGTGGTGCGCCATTCGTGGATGCGCCGTGAGCGATCCACCGCAAAGCCGGCCAGGGCCACGATCAGCAGCACCTTGCCGAACTCCGAGGACTGGAACTGCAGGAGCGGCAGCGGGATCCACCGCCGCGCCCCCTGGATCGGGGCCATCCCGTACACGATCAGGTTGAGCGCCACCATGATCCCGAACAGCGCGTACTTGAACTCCCGCATGCGCGAATAGTCGATGCGGCTGAGGATGAGCGCGATCAGGAGCCCGACGCCGCCGAACAATGCCTGGCGCTGGACGTAGAAGTCGGCATGCCCCGGCACGGCATGGCTGGTGGCGCCCCTCAGGGTCGCAAGGGAGCACACCAGCAGCCCGATAGCCGCCAGCAGCAGCATCGGATCCAGCAGCGGCAGCATCCGCACGCGGGGGACGGTGGCCTCGTCGGCGGGCTGGATGGGCGTGGCGCTCATAGCGACTTCGATGTGCCCGCGACGTACTTGCCGGGCGTGCCGAAGAACCACTGCGAGAGGATCTGGCGGGCCACCGGGGCGGCGGCGATGTCGCCGAAGCCGCCCTTCTCGACGTGGACGACCACCACGATCGGCCGGTTGTTGGTGTGGTCGACGACGAAGCAGGCGTACCAGGCGTAGTCGGGCTGGTTGGTGTACTGCGCCGTGCCGGTCTTGCCGTACACCTTCATCGGGAACGTGCCCATGACGTCATCGGAGGTGCCGCCGGCTGCCTGCGCCGCCTCGTTGAGACCCTGCAGGATGGTCGAGCGGTAGAAGGGGTTGATCGAGAAGTGTCGCGCGGGCGCCGGGTTGATCGTCTGCAGCACGGTCCCGTCCTGGTCCTGGACGTCGACGCCGAAGTGCGGCCGCACGACGGTGCCCCCGTTGGCCAGCGCGGAGTAGGCCACGGCGAGCTGCAGCGGCGTCGCCTGGACGTCGCCCTGACCCACGGCGAGGCTCTCGTTGTCGCCGATCGACCACGGGCGGTTGGTCCCGTCGGCGATCCCGCACCAGCCGGCTGGGTGCTTGTGGCTGCGATGCCAGCCCTTGTGCCGGTGGGCGCTCGTGGCCTTGCCGTTGGGGCTGGTGTATCTGAACGAGCCGGTGGCGTTGTCGCAGTCGGCCTCGAGCCGGTTGCGGCTGTTGCGCCAGGCCGGGGTCGGCAGCGTGCCGGCCGCCTCGGCGGGGAGGTCCACCCCGGTGGGGCGCCCGATCCCATACGCGCGAGCCCACTGGTCAAGCGGCCCGCCCGCGGGGTGCTTGTACGGATCCTCGTTGAGCTTGGCGCCGAGGTTGTAGAAGAAGTCGTCGGAGGAGACGCGCAGCGCCTCGGTGAGGTTGAGCGCGCCGTCGACGGCGTTGCCGGCGTTGTGGCGGCACTGCTGCGCGCCGCCGGTGCCGACGCAGAACTGGCCGGTGTCGTCGTAGATGTCGCCGGTCGTCCACTGACCGCTCTGAAGCGCCGCCGTGGACGTGATCGGCTTGAAGGTCGAGCCCGTGGGACCGGCGCTCTGGGTGGCGCGGTTGAGCAGCGGGTAGCCGTCGCTGGGGTTGGTCAGCTGCTCGTACTTGGACTGGCTGAGGTTGCCGGTGAACACCGACGGGTCATAGCTGGGCAGCGAGCCCATCGCGTAGACCGCGCCGGTCAACGGGTTCATGGCCACGAAGGAGCCGCCGGGCGAGTAGTTCTGGCTCATCGACTGCGCCAGGGCCTGTTGGCCCACGCGCTGAAGCTTGGTGTCGAGCGAGAGCTTGAGGTTGTGGCCGCGGACGGGCTGGTGGGTGCCGAGCTCTCCGGTGGGCTGGTTGAGCGCGTTGACCTGCACCTGCTGGTAACCGTCCCTGCCGCGCAGGAAGCTGTCGTACTGGGCCTCCAGGCCGGTCTGGCCGACGATGTCGGTCTTGGCGGCGCCGGGATAGGTCTTGGCCTCGACCTCGTTGCTGGTGATGGGACCGACGGCGCCCAGCACCTGCGCCGCCAGCGTCTTGTAGGGATAGTGGGTGACGTAGACCTTCTGGACCTGGACGCCGGGGAACCGGCGCTGGCGCTCGGCCAGGTAGAACTGCATGTCGCGCGTCACCACCGACCCGGAGCGGACGGTGACATTGGCATAGGCCTGGAGGGTCACCTGCTGGGCCACGTCGCAGGCGATCCGCGACATGCGGAACACGTTGGGGGCCTGCATGTGCAGCCCGCAGCGGATCCGCTTGGTGGGGAGGTTCAGGACGTTGGCCAGGCGGTTGTAGACCACGGCGTCGGCCTTGGGGGGATGCTCGAGGGTGTCCAGCTTGTCCAGCGTCGCGGGCACCGGGAGATCCTCGGGCGAGATCTGGACCTCGAGGGTCTTGACGCTGTCCACCAGCGAGGTCCCCGAGGCATCGAGCACGTCGCCGCGCGGAGCGGCGACGTCGATCCGGCGCACGCGGTTGACCGTGGCCGCCTTGACGTACTGCTCCCCGGACAGCACCTGCAAAAACCACAGCCGGAAGAAGATGATGGCGAACAGCCCAAGCGCGAAGCTGCCGACGATGGCCACGCGCAGGGCGAGTGCCGGCGTCAGCGGGGGCCGTCGATCCTCGGGCGGCGCGCTCATGTCGGTGGGCGGGATGGTCGGTTGATCTGGCCCAGCCGCTGGGATGGGCGCTGCAGCGGGGACAGGCCGCCGGTGGTGTAGGCGCGGCGGCGCCGGCGCCGGGGATCGTCGGGCAGGGCCGGCTGGACGATACGGCGCACCGCGGCGTACACCGGCAGCGAGATGAGCGTGTTGACGAGGATCGTGACCAGGAGCTGCTGCAGGAGCAGGAGGCTCACCGGGGCATCGACGCCGAGGAGGAACTGGATGAGGGTCATGCCGACGCCCGCCACCGCCGTCGCCGCCGCGCCCGCCGCCAGCGGCACCAGCCCGTGCGCGGGGTCGCGCAGCTCACGCAGCCGCCCGGCCCAGTAGCCGATGGCGATGTAGAGCAGCGAGGTGATGCCGAGCGTCTGGACGAGCACCGTGTCGACGAGCAGGCCGGTGGCAAAGCCCATCACCGCTCCGGTCAGGGAGCCGGCCAGCAGCCCCACCGACATCACCATCAGCGGGGTGAGGTCGGCGCTGATGCCGAACAGCGACACCTGCGAGATGGCGGCCTCCTGGATGACGACCGTGCCCAGGGCGAGGATGGCCAGGCGCAGGATGAGTCGCGGCGACAGAACGCTCACGGTACTTGCGCTCGAACGTTGGCGGCGTGCGGCCGGGTCAGGATCTGCACCGAGCTGAAGTGGCGCAGGTCGGCGGTCGGCGCCACCTGGACCTGGTTGTTGTTGTAGAGCTGGTTCGGATTGGCGTTGGAGACCGTGCCGATCGGAAGCCCCGGCGGGTACAGCGAGGTCAGCGACCCGGCCTTGAACCCGGCGGTCACCACCTGCTGGCCCGCGGTGATCTGCGCGCGGCCGGGCAGGTCCTGGAGCAGGAGCTGGTTGGGGTTGCCCACCGAGGGAGACAGGATCCCCTGATCCCCGGCCGGGTTGGTCACCTGTGCGGCGACGGCGTAGTCGTGATCGGTGATGAGCGTCACGATCGAGACCGAGGCGTCGACGGTGGTCACGTCGCCCACCAGGGCCCCATCGGCCAGCACGGGATCGTTGAGCTCGACCCCCTCGTCAGAGCCGGCGTCGACCTCCACCTGCTGGTACCAGAGCGTCGGGTCGCGGCCGATCACGTTGGCCCCCACCGGGTGGTAGTTGCGCACGCCGATGGTCTGATCGAGGCCGACCTCCGCGGTCAGTTGGGCGTTCTGCTGCTGCTCGGTCTTGAGCGTGGCCAGCTGGGCGATGAGCTCCTTGTTCTGCTTGCGCAGCTTGTCCACGTTGGACTTGGCCTTCAGCGTGTCCGACACCCAGTTGGCGACGTCGCGCACGGGCGACAGGACCTTGCTGGCACCGGCCTGGACCGGGGAGAAGACCTGGACGATGCCGCGCTGCACGTTGTGCAGCGGGCTCTGCGGCGATTCGCCGAAATAGGCTGTGAGGAGGATCAGGGAAACGACGACGAGCAGCGCGAGGACCGCCCGGCGCCGTCGAACCTGTTTGTCATGCACGGTGAGCGTGTCTCCAAAGTGTTGCTCCGCACCCGCCGGACCCGAACGCTAATGATCATGAGTACCGACGGTGACGGTTTCGCGAATTCTTGCTTGACCGGTGGATCGCTTCGAACTCCTCCAGCGACCGACCTGAGCCGACCGCGACGCACGTCAGCGGGGACTCTGCCAGGTGCGCGGGCATCTGCGTCTCGTGGCGCAGGCGCTCCTCCATGCCCTGGAGCAGGGATCCCCCTCCCGCCAGCATGATGCCACGATCCATGATGTCGGACGCGAGCTCGGGCGGCGTCCGGTCCAGGGTCTGCTTGACGGCGTCGATGATCTGGGACACCGGCTCCTCCAGCGCGCCACGGATCTCCTCGCTGGTGAGGATGACGGTCTTGGGCAGTCCCGAGACCATGTCGCGGCCCCGGATCTCGGCCTGGACCTCCTCGGACATGTCGTGCGCCGAGCCGATCTCGAGCTTGACCTCCTCGGCCGTCTGCTGACCGATCAGCAGCTTGTACTCGCGCTTGACGTAGTTGATGATCGCCTCGTCGAGCTCGTCCCCGCCGACCCGGATCGACTGCGACACCACGATCCCCCCCAGCGAGATCACCGCGACCTCACTGGTGCCGCCCCCGATGTCGACGACCATCGAGCCGGTGGGCTCACCCACCGGCAGCCCCGCACCGATGGCGGCGGCCATCGGCTCCTCGATGAGGTAGGCCTGGCGGGCGCCCGCCGACAGGCAGGCCTCCTCCACCGCGCGCTTCTCCACGCCGGTGACGCCGCTGGGAACGCAGACGACCACCCGCGGGTGAGCCCAGCGGTTCTGGTGGACCTTCTGGATGAAGTGGCGCAGCATCTCCTCGGTGACCTCGAAATCTGCGATGACGCCGTCCTTGAGCGGCCGGATGGCCGAGATCGTCCCGGGCGTGCGGCCCAGCATGCGCTTGGCCTCGATGCCGACCGCATGGACCTCACCGGTGCGCGAGTCGACGGCGACGACGCTCGGCTCCGAGAGTACGATGCCCCGTCCGCGGACGTAGACGAGCGTGTTGGCGGTCCCGAGGTCGACCGCCATGTCGCGGCCGCCGAAACCGGTCAGATACGTGAAGAAGCCCATGGATTGGAGGTAGCGGGGAGCGATGGACGAAGCGGCGAGTGCAGACGGTCCCTCACCGGATTGCCAGCCCCGTCCACGGTCGAGTGTATCGAAGAGCCAGGTGAGGACGAGGCTCCCGGAACCCGCTAACGCGCAAAAAACCCTGGAAAATCGATCACCCGCTCGCGGGGGCGCCGGTGGGCGCAAAGCTGCACCTCGTCGGGGCTCCGGACCGGCCGGCGAAGCGGTTTTGCGCGGGGCGGGCTAGGGTGGCGTCAGCATGCCCCTCAGCGACACGGAGCGCAGCGTGTGCGAGGCCGTCGCGGACCGCCGCCAGGAGCTGGTGGACCTGGCCGCGACGCTGATCGCGTTTGACACCACCGCGCGCGAGGTGGGCGCCCCCCCGCGCGATGAGGCCGCCCTGCAGCAGCACCTGGCCGACCAACTGGCCGCCGCCGGCGCCGAGATCGACCTGTTCGAGCCCGATGCCGGCGCGCTGACGGGAACGCCGCTCGTGCCGGAGGGGCTGGACTTCGCCGGGCGCCCGCAGCTCATCGCCACCCTGCCCGGGGCCGGCGGCGGGCGGCGCCTGCTGTTCAACGGCCACATCGATGTGGTCTCCCCCGAGCCCCGCGCGCAGTGGACGAGCGACCCGTTCGCGCCCGAGGTCCGCGAGGGGAGGCTGTACGGGCGCGGCGCGTGTGACATGAAGGGCGGCATCGCCGCGATGACCCTCGCCGCGACGACGATCGCTCAGACCGGGATCTCGCTGGGCGGCGACCTGATCGTGGCCACCAATACCGACGAGGAGTCCTCCGGGGCCGGCGGCGCGGCGCTGGTGTGGCGGGGGCTGGCCGCCGACGCCGGGATCGTCACCGAGCCCACGGACTTCCGGACATGGGTGGCCTGCCGGGGGTCGGAGTACGGCGTGGTGCGCGTGCCCGGACGCCCGGGGCACGCCGAGGTGCGCCATCCTGACTGGCGCCGCGGCGGCGCGGTCAACGCGATCGAGAAGGCGGGCGTGGTCCTGGAGGCCATCGCCTCCCTGCGCGCCCGGTGGGCGGCCGACCCGGGGCTGCGCCACCCCCACCTCTCCTCCCCCTCCCTGCTGCCCACGGTGGTGCGCGGCGGCGAGTGGCCGGTGACCTACCCCTCCTCCTGCGAGCTGACCATCGCCGTCATGTACCTGCCCGCGCAGGCCGACGCCGACGGATGGGGAGCGGCGGTCCGCGACGAGGTCGCGGAGTGGATCGTGCGGGAGTGCGCACGCGACGACTGGCTAGCCGCGCATCCACCCGTCGTCGACTGGTGGTCAAACGGGGTCATGCCGATGGAGATCCCCGAGTCAGAGCCCGTGGTGGGCGCCATGCTCGACGCCGGCGCCGATCTGGGCCTGCGCCGCGAGCTGGGAGGGCTTGACTCCTGGTATGACGGCGCCACCTACACGCAACTGGCCGGCATCCCCTCGATCGGCTACGGGCCCCCTGGCTTCGATCCCGACGGGGCCACGGTGGCCCATACGATCGACGAGTACGTGCCGGTGGACGGGCTGGTGGCCTGCGCGCAGGCGCTGGCGGTGGCGGCGCTGCGCTTCTGCGGGGTGGCGTGAGGCGTTCGTCGTTGAGCGTGAGGCTCCCGTCGTTGAGGCACAACGCGAGCGCACGTCAACGGCGGCAATGAGAGGGCCGGCGGCGCGTGGGCGGCGGCGTCCGTGAGCGCGCAAACGTCCGAAATGTTCCACGCGCGGCGCCCTCAGGCGCGGCGTGTGGATCTACGGTCGTTAGACGTCACCAATCCCACACGCTGCGCGTCAACAAGCTCAGTGCGCAAGATTTCCGTCATTGCGGCCGGCGCTCCCCGACCCTTCATCGCCGCCGTTGACGTACGCGGGCGTTGTCCTTCGCCGCTCAGCCCAACCCGCGGCTACCCCTCGACCCGCTGCACCAGCTCCACGCCCTTGCGCCCGATGTCGACCAGGTAGCCGCGCAGGATCCCGTGGTTGGCCTCGGAGCCCGGGTTGACGCAGAGGGTCTGGCCGATCTTGCGCTCGCCGCCGGACTCGTGGATGTGCCCGTGGATGGCCAGGATGGGCTGGTAGTCCTCGATGATGCGCCGCACCGCGGTGGAGCCCACCGGGCCGCGCAGCACATCGCCCGCGGAGATCGTGGGGCGCAGGTTCTCGTCGAGCAGAGGCGCGGTGTCCAGGCCCGAGTCGTGGGGCGGGACGTGGATCATGAAGACGGCGCGGCGCGGGTCTGAGACCTGGCGGGCCAGGGCGTCCAGGCGAGCGTAGAGCTCGTCCTCGGACTCCTCGCGCGGGGTCTGCCACGGGGTGTGGTTGGACCAGCCGCATGCCAGCAGCTGCAGGCCGCCGGGCATCTCCACCACCTTGCCGTCGACGTTGACGGGCGAGTGGCCGGGCGCGTCGAGGATCTCGTCGATTCCGAACTCGTCGTCGTTGCCGGGGATGAGGTAGAGCGGGACCGAGGTGTCGACGAGCCGCTCGGTGGCCAGCACGAGCCAGTCCTGCACGCGCTCGCTCATCAGCTGGTGCAGGAGCTCGTCGCGGGCGGGCTCGTCGCCCGACAGCCGCTCGGCCTCCGCGGCGGTGGTGACGAACGAGTAGTAGCCCACGTCGGCGATGTCGCGCTGCAGCGCGGCCAGCTCCTCGTCGCCGCGGGCGGTGCGGTGCACGCCGAAGAGGTCGGTCTCGTAGCGCCCGGAGCCGTCAGTCGCGATGATCGGGACGATCGCCTTGCCGGTGAGATCGCCTGCCAGCAGCGCCGCGTCGGCCTTGTAGACATTGAGCCTGATGGCGTTGACGAACTTGCGCCAGGCCTTCTCCGCGGCGTGAAGGTCCGAAGCGATGTAGAGCCGGGTGGCCATGGTCACCAGCGGGCCGAGACGCTAGTCCGGCGGCAGCTCGGTGAACAGCATCTTCTCATCCACGCCCGCATTCTGAGCGCGGTAGCGCATGATGAGGTAGATGACCAGGCCGATGAGGTAGAAGACGCCCGCATCGATGATCCCGTTGGTCTCCAGGTAGGTGATCGCCCCGCCCGCCTGGAGCGCGTTCACGATCGGCTTGATCACGGCGAAGATGTAGATCCACAGTGGGAACACCAGCCAGGCCAGGCCGATCCAGGGCAGCTTGCCGCCGAAGGGAGCGTTACGGACCAGGTCGGGCCGCCGCCAGCGGACGAACATGGCGTTGATGCCGGGCAGGGTCCAGGTGAAGAGCGCCATGACGATCGAGAACCACGCCGTCCCGGCCAGGTTGAGCTTGTGGTCGGCAGTGGCCAGGAACGTCGGCAGCGCCTTGTAGCTCTGGAAGAACAGGAACAGCGCCGTCAGCCCCAGGGTGGCGAGGATGGCATTGAGCGGGGCCCGCAGGCGCTCGTTGACCTGCCCGAACCACTCCGGCACCTGGCGGTCCAGGCTCCAGGCCAGCTGCATGCGGCTGATGAAGTTGATGTACACGGGGCACAGCAGGAACGGGAAGACCACGCCGCCGAGGCTGATCAGCGCCCAGATCGGCCACAGGCTGTGGTTGGCCACCACGGCCAGCAGGGGCATCGCGTTGGGCTGGCCCAGCGGCAGCGGGGAGATCGAGTGGGCCCAGCCCCAGTAGCCCGCGCCCCACGACACATTGGTGTCGAAGCCGAAGTGGCTGGAGATGGCGTCGACGTAGACGGAGTTGGCGAGCACCCCGATGAGCAGCGCGCCCAGCAGCGCGATGAGCACGCCGCGGCGCACGTTGCCGCGGACCTCGCCCGCGATGTAGGCCGAGTACTGGAACCCGATGAACTGGAACAGCAGGACCGAGAGCACGATCGGGAAGGCACCGGTGTCGAAGATGCGCGAGAGGAAGCTCTGCGGGGGCGCCCCCAGCACGCCGGCAGCGTGCCCCGACGCCGCGATCTTGGCCGCGGTCACCCCGCCCGTGTAGTGGGGCAGGTTGTGGACGAAGCTGCCCTTGTGGGTGAACAGGAGGCCGAAGATGAACATCGCGGCGAAGCAGGCGACGCCGAAGCCGGCGAGGGCGGTCACGACCCTGTGGAAGGTGCGCGTCGGCAGCACGCAGATGACCCCGATGCCCAACAGCACGACCACCGAGCCGATGAACCCCGGCGTGCCGGTGATGGCCCCCGTGGCATCGGTGAACCATCCGTTGGCGCCACCGAAGCCCCCGGCCCCGATCCCGATGATGCGCGCGGTGATCTGGAGGTTGCGCAGCACGAGGGGCACCTCGAAGGCGATGATCAGCACCGAGGCGATGACCAGCGTCCAGGACTCCAGCCATCCCAGGGCGGGATGCAGGATCCGGCTGGTGAACACGTAATCGCCTCCCGAGCGCGGCATGACCGAGGTCAGCGACGCGAAGATGAGGGCGAGCAGGATGCAGAACAGCCCGGCGATGATCGACGCCCAGCCGTAGGCGGAGAACGGCCCCGCCTTCCACATCGGCACCAGCGGCAGCGAGTAGAAGATCGGATACAGGGTCAGCCCCACCCCCACGAACGCGGCCACGTTGAAGAACAGCGCGTTGGTGACGCTGACATTGCGCACCAGTCCGGAGGACTGGCGGACGAACAGCTTCGGCGTCGTGCTCGCCGCAGCCGCCGATGGCGGGACGCTCTCTTCAGGCACTTCCCCTCCTCCTCCAAGGTCGGGACCGCTGCAAAGGCGGCGCCACAGTACCACCCGAGTCAGTCAGCGAGCAAGTACGGCGCGAGGTCGACGAGCGTGGGCACCGGCAGCCCCACGACGTTGAGGTAGTCGCCTTCGATCCGGGTGACCAGCGTGGCGCCGCGTCCCTGAATGGCGTAGGCGCCGGCCCGGCCCTCCCACTCCCCCGCGTTCACGTAGGCCTCGATGGCCGCCTGGTCCAGCGCACGGAACGCGACCGCCGTCTGCGCCGCGGCCGTGCGCGTCCGGTCGCCCTCGATGAGGCAGACGCCGCTGACGACCACGTGCGTCTGACCGGCCAGGGTGGTCAGCATCTGGGCCGCATGCGCGGCGTCACGCGGCTTGCCGAAGATCCGGCGCCCGAGGCTGACCACCGTGTCCACGCCCAGGACGGGGAGCTCGGCGGGCGCCACCGCCGACGCCTTGCGGTAGGCGTTCTCCAGCGCCACCTCCGCAGCGGGCCCCTCCGACAGCTCGTCGACGTCGGGCACGCGGACCTCGAAGGCGACGCCGATCTGCTCGAGGATCGCCCGCCGCTGCGGCGACCGGGACGCGAGGATCAACCGTGCCACGCGAGGCACGGCCCCGTCACTCAATCATCTAGCCCAGGTCGGGGAAGAAGAGCGCGACCTCGCGCTGGGCGGACTCGGGCGCGTCGGAGCCGTGGACCATGTTCTGACCCACGGAGGTCGCGTAGTCGCCGCGGATCGAGCCCGTGGTGGCCTCCAGCGGATTGGTGGCACCGATGACCTGACGGGCGGCGCGGATGGCCGACTCACCCTCCAGGACCATCGCCACCAGCGGGCCCGAGGTGATGAAGTCCACCAGCTCCTCGTAGAAGCCCTTGCCCTCATGCTCGGCGTAGTGCTGCGCCGCCAGCTCTCGGGTCATCGTCATCAGCTGAAGGGCGACGAGATGCAGCCCCTTGCGCTCGAACCGGGCGATGATCTCCCCGGTGAGGTTGCGGGCAAAGGCATCGGGCTTGACGAGGATGAGCGTGCGCTCCACAGCGGCGGGCCTCCTTGGGGGTCCAGGGGTCGGGTGGTCGACGGGCTAGGTGGTCGACGGGCTAGGTGGTCGACGGCTGCTCGGCGGCGGGCTGCTCGGAGGCCTCCACGCGGCGGCGCTGCCGGCGGGCGACCGGGCCCCGCCCGCTTGGCGTCGACGGCAGTCCGATCTCCGCCTCGCAGAAGGGACAGACCTTCCAGGTCGGGTCCAGGGGCCGGCCACAGGCATGGCACGGGTCCTTGAGCTTGCGCATGCAGTTGGGGCAGCGCAGAAAGTCCTTCTCCACCTCGTAGTCGCAGTGCGGGCAGAGGTGGTAGCCCAGCTCCGCCAGCCGGGCCTCGGCGGCCTGCATCTCCAGCTCGCGCTCGCGGACGTCATCCAGGTACTCCGGCGGCCGCACGATCATGTAGACGATCGTGCCCACGTAGGGGAATCCGGAGGCGAGGGTGGCGCAGCCGATGAGCAGCGGATCGGCGATGCGACGGCGGGAGTCGGCGTACGTCCAGTAGATGAGCGCGAACCAGATGACCACCAGGAAGAGGATCACCAGCTCCACGGCGAGCCGCAGTGCGCTGTTGTGAATGCCGAAGATTGCGTAGGGCAGCATTGAGGGGGCGAGTGTAGTGGGCACCGAGATTGTGCGGCTCATATCAATACGCCGTCAACTACCCCGTTCCTTCGCCTGAATCTCGCGACGCGCTACAGGAAGGCGCGTCCGAACAGGTAGCCGATCCCGAAGAAGACCAGGATGACGACGGCGACGATGAGCGCGACCAGCCCGATCATCGCGAGGAAGTTGGGTTGATCGTCGTCGTTCATCGGTGTCTCGCCCGCGCCGGGGATCACAGGCTCGAGACGCGCTCCCGGCGCCGGCCCGCCAGCAGGTCGCCGACCAGGTACTGAGACCCGGTCACCACCACCAAGCCGCTCGGCCCGGCCAGCTCCCGGGCCCGCGCCAGCGCCCGCCAGGCGTCGCCCACGACCTCGGTCGGCGGTCCGTGCAGCTGCGTGGCCAGCGACTTCAGGGTCGCCGGCGGCAGCACCCGGGGGTTCTGGGTGGTCGTGAGCACGAGCCGATCGCAGGCCGGCATCAGCTCCGCGAGCATTCCGGCAGCGTCCTTGTCGTCGAGCACAGAGACGACGGCGACGACCGGTGTGCGCCCACGCGCGAGCTCCGGGAGCGACTCGGTGAGCGCCCGCATCCCTTCCGGGTTGTGGGCGACGTCGAGCACGGTCAGCGGGTCGACATCGATCTGCTCCAGACGTCCGGGGACGCGCACCTCCGCCGCGGCCGCGGCCACCGCGGCCGGGTCAAGGGAGCGGCCGGGAGCCAGATACATCTCGGCTGCCGTCCGCGCGAGGGCGAAGTTGCGGCGCTGATACAGACCGGCGGCCCGGACGACCGGCACGCCCGGGTCGGTCCCCGCCTGCACGATGCGGGCCCCGCGGTCGCGACACACGCGCTCGGCGACCGCCAGGACCTCGGGCGCCAGCCCGCTCCCCAGCACCAGCGTCGCCGAGGGCTGCACGACGTCGAGCTTCTCGCGAGCGATGTCGGTGAGAGTGGGCCCGAGCCAGCGCGTGTGCTCCAGGCCGACGCTCGTCAGCACCTGGACCGTGGACGGGATGACGTTGGTGGCGTCATAGCGCCCGCCCAGGCCGGCCTCGATCACCGCGCACTCCACCCCCTGGCGCGCCATCTCCGAGTAGGCGGCGGCGGTCAGCGCCTCGAACTGCGTCACGTGGTCGTCGGGGTCCAGCGCACGATTGACGAGGTCTGCGGCGCGCGCGGCCCGTGTCACCGCGGCGCCGAACTCGGTGGCTGTCAGGTCACGATCGCCGATCCGGATGCGCTCGCCGAAGGACACCAGGTGCGGGGACAGGTAGGTGCCGGTGCGCAGCCCGTGATGGCCGAGGATCGAAGCGATCATGCGCGTCGTGGAGGATTTGCCGTTGGTGCCGACGACGTGGATCGAGGCAAAGGCGCGCTCGGGGTGGCCGAGGACCGTCATCAGCCGCCGCATGCGGTCCAGCTCGAAGCGCATGCCGAACCGCTCCAGCGAGAGGACGTAGCGCTCCGCCTCGTCAGGGCTGAAGGCATGGCCGGGCGACGCGTGCGCGCGGGTCACAGGGCCTCCAGCTCCGCCCGCAGGCGCGCCAGCTTGTCGCGCTCAGCCTGCACCACCTCGGCGCGCGCCTTGGCCACGAACCCCTCGTTGGCCAGCTTGCGCTCGGCGCGCTCGATCTCGTCCCGCAGCTTGCCGCGCCGCTGCTCCAGGCGCGCGGCGGCCCCCTCGGTGTCCACCTCGGCGCCGGCGAAGATCTGGACCTGGCCGCCGGGGACGGGAACCGACGCCACCGGCGGGGCGCCGTTGGCGGCGGCGTCGAGCGTCAGCCGGGCGAGTCGGCCGACGTGCTCGAGCGTCTCCTCGTAGCCGGTCGCCTCCAGACGGGCGCCGAGCACCGCCCCCGCCTTGACGCCGTTCAGGTCGCGCCAGCGCCGGAGCTCCTGGATGGCCGCGATGGCGCGCTGCACCGCGGCCTCGGCGGCGGCGTCCACCTCGGCGACGGAGCCGTTGGACACGCGCGCGGCCAGCAGGCCCTCGGTCCCGGGGATGAGCGAGTAGATCTCCTCGGTCTCGAACGGGATGAGCGGGTGCGCCAGCGCGACGGTCTCGGTGAGGACGTGCAGCAGCGTCGCCAGCAGCTCGCGCTCGCCGGCGCGCAACCGCGGCTTGACGAGCTCCAGATACCAGTCGCACAGCTCGCCGTAGACGAAGTCGTAGAGCCCGAGGGCGGCGTGGGAGAAGTCGAAGCGCTCGATCGCGACCGCGAGGTCAGAGCGCGCGCGCTCCAGCCGCGACAGGATCCAGTGGTCCTCGACCGCGCTGGGCACAGGGGCGGCGCGGACGGGCGCCTCGGCTCCGTCGCCGCCGCCCACGCCGAGCAGGATGAGCCGGGCGGCGTTCCACAGCTTGTTGGTCAGCTGCTGGCCCTGGGCGACCTTGTCCTCGGAGAAGCGGACGTCCTGTCCGCTGGACATCGCCAGGAGGCCCCAGCGGACCGCATCGGCGCCGTACGCCGGGAACTCTCCCGGCGGCTGGCTCCCGTGCGCAAACACCGGCGGCCGCGGCCCTCCCTCGATGAGATCGATGGGGTCGATGCCCGTGCCCAGCGACTTGGACATGCGGCGACCGTCGGGGGCCTGGATGATCGACGTGATGTGGACGTCGGAGAACGGCTCAGAGCCGGTGAACTCCAGTCCCATCATGATCATCCGCGCCACCCACAGGAAGATGATGTCGCGGCCGGTGACGAGCGCGTCGGTGGGGTAGAAGGCGCGCAGCTCGTCGGTGTCGCGCGGCCAGCCCAGGGTGGCAAACGGCCATAGGGCGCTGGAGAACCACGTGTCCAGCACGTCGGAGTCGCGCTGCCAGCCCTCGCCCCTGGGCGGCTCGGTGCCGACGTAGGTCTCCAGGTCGCGGTACCAGACCGGCAGCTGGTGGCCCCACCACAGCTGGCGGGAGATGCACCACGGCCGGATGTTCTCCATCCAGTCCAGGTAGACCTTGGCCTGGTTGGCGGGATGAAAGCGCACGCGGCCGCTGGTGACCGCCGCGATGGCGGGCTTGGCCAGCTCGTCCATGGCCATGAACCACTGCAGCGAGATCAGCGGCTCGATCCGCTGCCCGGAGCGGTGCGAGAACGGGACGGTGTGCTCGTAGGGCTCGGTGTGGTCGATCAGACCCTGCTCGCTGAGCTCGGCCACCACGGCCCGCTGCGCCTCGGCGGGGGTCATGTCCTGGAAGCGCTCGGGGGCCTCCGAGGTGATACGGCCGTTCTCCCCGATCACCGACGGCTGTCCCAGGCCGTGCTTGCGTCCGATCTCGAAGTCGTTGGGGTCGTGGGCGGGGGTGATCTTCAGCGCGCCGGTGCCGAAGTCGGGCCGGACGTACTCGTCAGCGATGATCTTCAGCTTGCGCCCGACGAGAGGTAGGATCGCCTTCTCGCCGATCAGCCGGCGGTAGCGCTCGTCCTCGGGGTGCACCGCGATCGCGGTATCGGCCAGCATCGTCTCGGGACGGACGGTGGCCACGGTGAGGGCTCCCGATCCGGAGGCCAGCGGATAGTCGATGTAGTAGAGGGTGTCCTTGACCTCCCGCTGCTCGACCTCGAGGTCGGAGATGGCCGAGCCGGTTCCGGGATCCCAGTTGACCATGTAGCGGTCGCGGTAGATGTAGCCCTTCTCATAGAGAGAGACGAACACCTTGAGCACGGCCTGGACGTAGCCCTCGTCCAGGGTGAAGCGCTCGGTCTCGTAGTCAGCGGAGGCACCCAGGCGCTTGAGCTGCTCGATGATGGTCCCTCCGTACTGGTCGCGCCAGTGCCAGACGCGCTCCACGAACGCCTCGCGCCCGAGCTCCTCGCGGCTCGTACCCTCCGCGACGAGCGCGCGCTCCACCTGGGTCTGGGTGGCGATGCCGGCGTGGTCGGTGCCGAGGATCCACTTCGTCCGGCGCCCGCGCATGCGCTGGTAGCGGGCCAGGCAGTCCTGGATCGTGTTGTTGAGCGCGTGGCCCATGTGAAGCACGCCGGTGACGTTGGGCGGCGGGATGGCGATCGAGTAGTTCTCCTCCGGGGTGCCCACCGGATCCGGGTGAAACAGCCCTGATTGCAGCCACTTCTCCACGATCCGAGGTTCCACCTCGGTGGGGTCGTAGCGAGTTGTCGATCGGAGGTCGGGCATGCCCGAGAGGCAGTGTAGGTGGCGGAGGGAGGTCGCAGAGGGGCCTGGCTCCCGGCGGGGCGGCGAGCCGGGCTCAGAGGCTGCCCGTGATCGCCGCCGGGGCTACCGGGTGCGGTTCAGGCGGCGGCTTCGTCGGGAGCGGCGACCGTGACGAGCGTCGGAGAAACGCCCTTCTCGATCGTCTCCCGGGTGACGACGCACTTCTGCACGTCGCGGCGGGAGGGCAGCTCGAACTGCACCTCCAGCAGGACCTCCTCGATGATCGAGCGCAGCCCCCGCGCGCCCGTCTCGCGCTCGAGCGCCTTGTCGGCGACGGAGGACAGAGCCTCGTCGGCGAACACCAGCTCGATGCCGTCGAACTGGAAGAAGCGCTGGAACTGCTTGACCAGCGCGTTCCGCGGCTCGGTGAGGATCTTCATCAGCTCGTTGCGGTCGAGCTGGTGGATGGCCGACATGACCGGCAGCCGCCCGATGAACTCGGGAATGAGCCCGTACTGAATGAGGTCCTCGGGCAGGCAGTGCTCGAAGATCTCGCCGGTGTCGCGCTGCTCCTTGGACTGGATGGCGGCGCCGAAGCCCACGCCCTGGTGGCCGATGCGGCGCTCGATGACGCGGTCGAGGTTGGCGAACGCGCCGCCGCAGATGAACAGCACGTTGGTGGTGTCGATCGACAGAAACTCCTGATGGGGGTGCTTGCGTCCCCCCTGGGGCGGGACGCTGGCGGTGGTGCCCTCCAGGATCTTCAGGAGCGCCTGCTGGACCCCCTCGCCCGAGACGTCGCGGGTGATCGACGGGTTGTCGGCCTTGCGGGCGATCTTGTCGACCTCGTCGATGTAGATGATCCCGGTCTCGGCCTTCTTGACGTCGTAGTCGGCGGCCTGGATGAGCTTGAGGAGGATGTTCTCCACGTCCTCGCCCACGTAGCCGGCCTCGGTCAACGCGGTGGCGTCGGCGATGGCGAAGGGGACGTTGAGGATCTTGGCCAGCGTCTGCGCCAGCAGCGTCTTGCCGCACCCGGTCGGGCCCAGCAGCAGGATGTTGGACTTCTGCAGCTCGATGTCGTGCTCATCGGACTGCATCATCTGGACGCGCTTGTAGTGGTTGTAGACCGCGACCGACAGTGATCGCTTGGCCTGCTCCTGACCCACCACGTACTCGTTGAGGACGTCGTAGATCTCCCGCGGCTTGGGGAGGTTCTCGATGTCGAAGTTGGGCGGAGCGGTCAGCTCCTCATCGATGATCTCGTTGCAGAGATCGATGCACTCGTCGCAGATGTAGACGCCCGGGCCGGCGATCAGCTTCTTGACCTGGCGCTGCGACTTTCCGCAGAAGCTGCAGAGAAGCTGTTCGTTGGAGTCGGTCGGACGTGCCATGAATCCCCTCCCAGAGCTGGACTCGGTCGGCGTTCTCCAGCGCTAGATCCTAAAGGACTAGTGCTGTGAGATCACGCGATCGATGATTCCGTACTCCTTGGCCTCCTCGGAGCTCATGAAGTAATCACGTTCGGTATCCCGCCGAACTTCCTCAAGATCTTTACCCGTGTGTTTGGCAATGATCTCATCGAGGCGGCGCCGGACGTCAATGATCTCGCGTGCGTGGATCTCGATATCGGTCGCCTGGCCCTGGAAGCTGGAGGAGACCTGGTGGATGAGGATCTTGGCGTTGGGGAGGGCCATGCGCTTGCCCGCGGCCCCTCCGGCGAGCAGCAGCGCGCCCATCGACATGGCGATGCCGACGCAGATCGTCTGCACGTCGGGCTTGATGAACTGCATCGTGTCGTAGATGGCCAGGCCGGCGTACACGGACCCGCCGGGCGAGTTGATGTAGATCGAGATGTCCTTGTCGGGATCCTCAGACTCCAGGTGCAGGAGCTGGGCGACGATCAGATTCGCGATCTGGTCGTCGACCGGCGTGCCCAGGAAGACGATCCGCTCACTGAGCAGACGGCTGTAGATGTCGAACGCGCGCTCCCCGCGGGAGGTCTGCTCGACGACCATGGGTACGAGTGGGCTCATCGTCCTCGCTTCGTCTTCTTAGAAGTCACGCCTCGCGCTCACTTTCGCATCCTGCGTCGGAATCCTGCCGACTGTAGCAATCGCCACCGGCGCCCCAGATGGGCCGCCGTGGACATGGGCAAGGCGTTTCGTTGGCCGCGACGGACAAGACGCCACGCTGGTCAGCTGCCCGGGGTCCAGAGCTGCCCGGAGCCGGAGCTCGTGGAGGGCGCGGAGGAGTCGTCCGGCTCTTCCTTGCCGGGCGTCCAGAGCTTCTGGCGGGCCTTGGCCTGCTCGACGCTGATCGGCTTGGCCTCGCGAACGAGCAGCTCGGCCGCCTGACTGGTGGCGACGTCCTGGCGTAGCTCCTCGAGGCGCCCCGCCTTGCGCAGGCGCTCCATGAGCTCGGCGGGGTCCGAGCCGTCCCGTTCGGCCGCGGGCTTGAGCGCGTCGATCAGCTCCTCGTCGGTGGGCTCGATGTTCTCGGTGGCGACGACCGCGGCCAGCACGGCCTCGCGCCGCAGGGCGGCAGCGGCCTCGGGCTCGGCCTCGTGGGCAAGCTCCTCCTCGTCCTTGCCGGCGATCTTCAGGTAGGTGTCCTTGCCGATGCCCTGACGTGCCAGCGCGGAGAAGGTCTGCTCGAGCATCTCGTGAGCGCGCGCGTGGATGAGGTTCTCGGGCAGCTCGACGTCCGCCTCGTTGGCGGCGGCCTCCAGGACCGCCTGCTCGAACTCCCGCTCGACAGCGTGCTCGTCGGCGTGGCGCAGCTTGGCCGCGATGTCCTCGCGCAGCTCGGCGAGGGTGTCGAACTCCGAGGCCTCGGACGCGAAGTCATCGTCGAGGTCGGGCAGGCGCTTGGCCTTGACCTCGGCCACCTTGACGTCGAAGGTGGCCTCCTTGCCGGCCAGCTCGGGCACGTAGTCGCTGGGGAAGGTGACGTTCAGGGTCCGCTCCTCACCGGCGGCGGCCCCCACCAGCTGCTCCTCGAAGCCCTCGACCAGCCGGCCGGAGCCGAGCTCGATGAGCTGATCGCGCCCCTCCCCCCCGGGAAACGGCTCGCCGTCGACCTTGCCCACGTAGTCAAGGACCACGTAGTCGCCGCTTTGGGCCGGGCGATCCACGGTGTCCAGCGTGGCCAGTCGATCGCGCAGGCTCTCGACCTCGGCGTCGACGGCCGCGTCGTCCACGATGGGCTCGCGCCGCCCCACCTCCAGGCCCTTGTACTCCCCGAGGCTCGCCGTGGGCCGGACGCCGATCTCGATCGAGAAGGCGAGCGGCTGGCCCTGCCCCGGCACGTCGTCGGAGAAGTTGATGTCCGGCTCACCGATCGGGGCGATGCCGGCGGTGTCGATGGCATCGATGTACCACTCGCTCAGGGCGGAGCGCAGCGCCTCGTCGAAGACGGCCTCGCGGCCGAGGCGGCGCATGACCACCGGGGGCGGCACCTTGCCCTTGCGAAAGCCCGGGATGCGCATCTGACCACCCAGGCGGCGGGCGGCCTGCTGCAGGCGGCGCTCGACCTCCTCGGCGGGCACCTCGGCGTCGACGCGCACCCGGGACTCGGGAAGCTCGGTGACGCTTGTCTTCAGGGACGGCATGGTGGCAGCAGACGATAGCTTGACGGCGTGCTCTGGCGGATTGCAGCGCGCGCCGTGACCGGGCGGGTGGCGTTTCTCGTCGCCGGCGTGATCGACGTGCTCGCCTACGCCGCCGCCTCGGCCCGGGCCAGACTGCGCTCGGTCCGCCGAGGATGAAGCGGCGGTTTTAGATCAACTGCCCGGCGTCGGCGACGAGATTGCGCAGCTCGCGCAGCACCACCGGCAGCGTGGTCGTGTCGTACGCGCGCGAGCCCTGGACATCGGCCAGGACGGCGTCGGCGCGCTCGACCTCCTGCGCGTTGCGCTCCAACCAGTCCTGGAGGGGCTCCGCGGCGCTGTACTCGGCGGCCGAGAGCAGGATCTCGCGCGTCAGCGATCGGTGCAGGCGGTACAGGTCATCGCGCAGGGCGGCGCGCGCCAGTGACTGCCAGCGATCGGTGCGCGGGAGCTCGAGGATGCGGTCGCGCAGCCAGTCCAGGCCCAGCCGGGCGCCGACGCCGAAGTAGACATCGGTGACGACCCCCTGGTCAGACCCCGTGGTGCCGGCGTCGACGACGATGTCGAACACCGCCAGGAGCGCCTGCATGCTGGCCACCCGGTGGGCCAGCTCGGCGGGCACGCCGCCGGCCTCCAGGTCGGTCCGGCGCTCGGCGAACTGGTCGCGGTCGAGCCCCTGCAGGACGTCCGGAAGCGCCGCGGCCAGGATCCGGGCGCCGGGGGCGAACCGCTCGGTCATCGCGGTCACGTCGATCCCGGCGCGCGGGCCGGCCCGCACGACCCAGCGGGCGGCTCGCTCGACCAGGCGGCGGGCCTCGATCAGCATCGCCAGCTGGGTGCCGGCCTCGATCCGGTTGTCCAGCGCCTCGACCGCCTCCCAGAAGCTGCGCATCTCAAACACGTCGCGGGCCACCGCGTAGGCCCGGGCGAGCTGGGGGGCGCGCGCGCCGGTCTCCTCGGCCAGACGGAACGCGAACGTCATGCCGGCGCGATCGACGAGCTGGTTGGCGACGATCGTGGCGATCAGCTCGCGGCGCAGGCGGTGGTGGCGGATGTGCGCCGAGAAGCGCTGGGGCAACGGGGACGGGAAGTAGCGCTCGAGGTCGGCGACCAGATAGGGGTCCTCGGGCAGGTCGGACTCGACCAGCTCGCTGTAGAGGAAGATCTTGCCGTAGGCCATGAGCGTCGCCAGCTCGGGGGCGGCCAGGCCACGCCGGTCGCTGCGACGCTGGGCGATCGCCTTGTCGGTGGGGAGGGACTCGAGCTCGCGGTCCAGCGAGGCGACCTTCTCGAGCCGCCGGATGAGGCGGGCGTGCACGTCCAGCATCGACACCGCTTGGGCCCCGGCCAGGCTCAGGGCCTGCGTCTGCATGTAGCTGCCGTAGATGACCTGATCGCCCACGGCGTCGGTCATCTCCTGCAGCAGCGCGTTGCGCTCGTCCTCGTTCATCTCGCCCTCGGAGATGACGTCGCCCAGGAGGATCTTGATGTTGACCTCGTGGTCTGAGCAGTTGACCCCGGCGACGTTGTCGATGGCGTCGGTCATGATGCGCCCGCCGCGCCCGTCGGGGCCGCCGCGCAGCGCGTACTCGATGCGGCCACGCTGCGTGAAGCCGAGGTTGCCGCCCTCTCCCACCACGCGGCAGCGCAGCTGCGAGCCGTCGACACGCAGCGTGTCGTTGGCGCGGTCGCCCACGTCGCCCTGGGTCTCCTCGGCGGCCTTGACATAGGTGCCGATGCCGGCGTTGAACAGGAGGTCGACGGGCGCGCGCAGCAGCTCGCGGATCAGCTCCGCGGGCGAGAGCCGCTCGGCCTCGATCCCCAGGGCCTCTCGCACCTCCGCAGTGATGGCGATGGACTTGAGGCTGCGCGCGTGGACGCCTCCGCCCTGGGAGATGACCGAGGTGTCGTAGTCGCTCCAGGAGGAGCGCCCCATGGTGAACAGGCGGCGGCGCTCGGCGTAGCTGGCGGCCGGATCCGGGTCGGGGTCCAGGAACACGTGGGCGTGGTTGAACGCCGCCAGCAGCCTGATGTGCTCCGAGCACAGCATGCCGTTGCCGAACACGTCCCCCGACATGTCGCCGACCGCCACCACGCTGAAGGCCTCGCTCTGGACATCGGTGCCCAGCTCGCGGAAGTGGCGCTTGACCGACTCCCAGGCCCCGCGCGCGGTGATCCCCATGGCCTTGTGGTCGTAGCCGTGCGAGCCGCCGGAGGCGAAGGCGTCGCCCAGCCAGAACCCGTAGGTGGCCGACACCTCGTTGGCGATGTCGGAGAACGTGGCCGTCCCCTTGTCGGCGGCCACGACCAGATAGGGGTCATCCTCGTCGTAGCGCACGACGCGCTCGGGTGCCACCACCTCGGTGCCCGCGTAGTTGTCGGTCAGGTCCAGCAGGCCAGACAGGAACGTGCGGTAGCACGCGATCCCCTCGTCGCGCTGGGCCTCGGGGCCGCCGTGCGCCGGCGGCCGCTTGACCACGAAGCCGCCCTTGGAGCCGACGGGCACGATCAGCGCGTTCTTGACCATCTGCGCCTTCATCAATCCCAGCACCTCGGTCCGGAAGTCCTCGCGGCGGTCCGACCAGCGGATGCCGCCCCGCGCGACCTTGCCCCCGCGCAGGTGGATGCCCTCCACCCGCGGCGAGTAGACGAAGATCTCATAGCGCGGCCGGGGGCGGGGCAGCAGGTCGAGCCTGGCCGGGTCGAGCTTGAAGGACAGGTAGCCGAGCGGACCCGGCGGGTCGGTGCCGGCGTCGACGCGGAAGTAGTTGGTGCGCAGCATGGCCAGGACCACGGCCAGGAAGCTGCGCAGGATCCGGTCCTCGTCGAGGCTCTGGACGTCATCGATCTCGGCCGCGATCTCGGCCGTGAGCGCGTCGGCCCGCGCGCCGTCGGCCCCGCCGGGATCGAAGCGAGCCTCGAACAGACGCACCAGCGTCACCGCGATCCGCGGGTGACGCAGCAGGGTCTGGGTCATGTAGGCGTCCGAGAACGCCACCGTCGCCTGGCGCAGATAGCGCAGGATCGCCCGGATGATCGTGATCTCCCGGCCGGTCAGCCCGGCGCCCATGACGAGCCCGTTGAGGCGGTCGTCCTCCAGATGCCCCGACCACACCGCGATGATCACGTCGGCGAACGCCGTCCCGGCCCGGGCCAGCCCCTGGGGGTCGGCGCTGAGCCCGAAGTCGTAGATCCACACCGGGCTGCACCCCGACGGGCTCACCTCGTAGGGCCGCTCGTCGACGACGGTGGCCCCCATGTGCTCGAAGGTGGGCACCACGTCGGAGAGCGATACGCGCTTGGCGCTGAGCAGCTGGCAGCGGATCGTGTTCTCGCTCTCCGCCGGTCGCCGGTAGATGTCGATGATCGGATGCCCGGCGGCCAGCAGCTCCTCGACCCGGTCGACGTCCAAGAGAGCGGTATCGGCGCTGCGGTCGGCGCGGTAGCCGGGTGGGAAGGCCCCGCCATAGCGGGCGTACAGGTCGGCTCCGCGCTGTTTGCCGTGCGCGGCGATGAGGACGGCGCGGAGCTGATCGGTCCAGGCGCGGGTGGACTCGGCGATCCGGGCCTCGATCTCGGCGGCATCCCAGCTGCCGGGGACGCCGGCGGGCGTGTGCACGACGTAGTCGACGCGGACGATCAGCGACTCGGACAGCTGCACGCGCCAGTCCACCTGGTCGCCGCCGAAGGCCTCGGCGAGGATCCGCCCCGCGCGCTGACGATTCTCGGTGTTGAAGCGATCGCGCGGTAGGCACAGCGTGCAGGCGACGAACCGGTCGAGCTGGTCGGCGGTCACGAACAGCCGCACCCGCTGGCGTTCGCCGAGCCCCAGGATGCCGATGGCGATCTCGAACAGGTCATCGGCGTCGATCTGGATCAGCAGGTCGCGGGGCAGGGACTCCAGGATGTCTATGAGGCCCTTGGCGTCGTGGCTGTCGGGCGGGAACGCGGCGTGGCTGAGCACGCGCTCGACCTTGTCGCGCAGCAGCGGGATGTCGCGCGGGCTCGTCTTGTAGGCAGTGGTCGTGTAGAGGCCCAGGAAGCGGCGCTCGCCGACGACCGTTCCATCGGGCGCGAACTGCTTGGCGCCGACGTAGTCCAGGTAGGAGGGGCGGTGGACGGTGGCGCGCGAGTTGGCCTTGGTCAGCACGAGGGGCTGGGGCGAGCGGGCGAGCGCGAGGGCCTTGCCGGTCAGGGTCTTGGACGGCCTCGGCGAGCCTCCCCGCAGGATCCCCAGCCCCGAGCCCTTCACCGCGGTCAGCTGCGCCGACTCGTCCCCGGGGGCGAGCACGTACTCCCGATAGCCCAGGAAGGTGAAGTGCTCGTCGGCCAGCCAGACCAGGAAGGCCTCGGCCTCGGCCACCTCATGAGGTTGGGCCGACGGCGCCTGCCGGCGCAGCTCGGTGGCCAGCGCCGTGGTCTGAGCGCGCATCGGCGCCCAATCCTCCACGGCGGCGCGCACCTCCTCGAGCACGAGCTCCACGCCGGCGCGCAGCACCGACAGCCGTTCCGGATCGGACTCGTGGGCGACCTCGGCGTGGATCACCGACTCGGTGACGAAGCCAAACGCCGTCCCGCCGGCCTCGAGCACCTCGGTCAGCTCGCCCTCCTCGTTGCGGACCACGCGCATCACCGGATGGACGATGAGCTCGATGTTGCAGCCCTGCCGGCTGAGCTCCATGGTGACGGAGTCCACGATGAACGGCATGTCGTCAGAGACGACCTCCAGCACGGTGTAGGGCGATCCCCATCCGTCGCGCTCGCGGTCGGGGTTGTAGACGTTGACCTTGGCCTCCCCGCGCGCCCGGCGGCGCGCGGTCCGCCAGTGCGCGACGACGGCGCCGCACAGATCGGCTTGGTCGCGGTCGGCGAGATCCTTGGCCGGCACCCAGTGGTAGTACTGGCGCACGAACTCCCGGTAGGACGCCGGCGGCTCCCGAGCCAGCTCGCGGCCGACGGTCTGGCCAAGCGATTCGATCAGGTCCTGCTCGAGATCACCAGCCTTCACCGCCATCCGCACACTCTCCTCACGCTTACCGGGGCGCCGTAACAACGTACTCGCCTCGGCGGATCCAGGGGGCGCCGGCGCCGCGGCCCGGCGCGCGGACGGGCGTCAGACGTCGCCCGGGGGCGTGACCCCGGCGCGCACGGCGGCCACGGCGCGCTCGGTGTCGTCCACGGTCACCACGAGCCGCCCGAAGGGCGCCCCGGGCGCGAGATCGACCCGTACCGCCGGGCCGCAACCCTGGATGGCGACGAAGTCGGGAGCCCCGCCGGTGACGCGCCTGATCCCGTAGGCGACCACGCCGGGGATCCCGGTTCCGGGCGCACGGACGCCGCGCAGCGCGCCCCAGGGGTCGCGCTCGGCGCAGACGTTCGCGACCGCGGCGAGCGGAACCCTGACCTCGCGGCGCATCGCCGCCGCCTGCTCGACCCCGCTGAGCCGTATCACGAGCTCCTCTGACTGGACCTCCAGACTGGCCACGGTCCAAGCGTATCCCGGGTTGCTAAAGGCGGGCGCCGTTTGCGCCGATGCGCCGGGCATATGCGCGGAACCACCGCACGTCGCGTCGCCCTGCCCGCAGCCATCGCCGCGGTGCTGCTCATCGGCGCGGCCTTCGCGGCGGGGCTGGACGCCCGTGCCGTGGGATGGCGGGCATGGGTGCTGGTCGGCGGGGTCGCCGTCGCCGGCCTGCTCATCGCCGGTGCTGCCGTGGCCGCGGCACGCGCGCTGGTGCGGCGCGAGCGAGAGCTCGACGACGCCGGCCGCGAGCTGGACGAGCTCCTGCAGTCCTCGGGCTCGGCCGACGAGTCCCAGCGCCTGCTCATCACCAACGCGGGCCGGATCCTGCCCGGCGCGGGATGCGGGGTGCTGCTCGCCGCCGACGGCGGTGCACGCCTGGAGCCCAAGCTCTCCGAGGCGGTGGACCAGACGCCGCTGCACGGCATCCGGACCGACGGCCTGGGCGCCCGCTCGTGCCTGGCCATGCGCCTGGGGCGCAGCCATGAGCGCAGCCAGCACCTGAGCCCGCTGGCGCCGTGCGGCGTCTGCGGAGCCATCGACGCCGATGTCGTCTGCGAGCCCCTGGTCTCCGGAAGCGAGATCATCGGCTGCCTGCTGGTGGCCCGCGCGGGGCGCATCTCTGACCGCGAGCGGGCCGCGCTGCGTGACTCGGCGCGACGCGCGGCACCGATCCTGGCCAGCCAGCGGGAGCTCGCCAAGGCCGAGGAGCGGGCGGTCACCGACGCCCTCACCGGCCTGCCCAACCGGCGCGCCGCGGAGGAGATGATCCGGCGGATGGTGGCCCAGGCCGGCCGCTCGCTGAGCCCTCTGGGGGTGGTGCTGCTCGACCTCGACCGCTTCCGCGTCATCAACGATCTGCACGGCCACAGCCACGGCGACAGGGCACTGGCCGCCGTCGGACGGCTGCTTCCGGCGACCATCCGTGCCAGCGACTTCGCGGCGCGCTTCGGCGGCGAGGCGTTCCTGCTCCTGCTGCCCGAGACCGATCGCCGCGGCGCGATCGAGCTCGCCGAGAAGATCCGCCGCCAGATCGAGAGGACCGAGCTGGTCCAGACCGGCCCCATCACCGCCAGCTTCGGGGTGGCCGGCCTTCCCGAGGACGCCGTCGATCCCGACGAGCTCGTCCGGAAGGCCGACCGCGCGCTCTACATGGCCAAGGCGCAGGGACGCAACCGCGTCGAGTCCGCCGACCCGAGCGGGCACGGCACGCGCTGAGCCCCATGCGGCGTCATGCGCCGGGCGGGAAGCGATAGGCGCTGTGGGGCGGGACGTAGGGCCCGACCTCGAGCACGATCTCGGCGTGGCGGCGCAGCGCGACCGCCCCCGGCGCGCCGGGCCGCCGCCGGCCGTCGACGTAGACCCGCACGCGCCCAGCGAACGAGAGCAGGCGGCGCGAGCTCAGCGGCCTCCCCCATGCGCGAAACAGGTCGGCCAGGGTGGCGGGGGCGCCCGGCCGCACCAGGACCACGCCCGTCGGCTCCAGCGTGACCACGTCGCCGTAGCAGCGAGCGCCGGTGATCCGGCCCCCCGAGCGCCTCAACGGACCGCGCACGCCGATGCCGGCGGCGACCAGCACCACGCGATTGGCGGCAAACAGCTCGACATGCGTCCCGGCGCGGCGCGCGAGGGCGGGGCGACACACCCCGGGAACCGGCCCGTCGGCGGGGGGATGAAAGGCGAGAGCGCGGCCAATCGGACGCGCCTGGGCCACCAGCGCCGCCGGGATCGCATCCGGCGCTGAGGCCGGGGCCGACGAGCCGCATCCCGCCAGGATGAGGACCGTCAGCGCGGCGGCAAGGCCCGCCGTGGCGGCGTCGGCGCGTGGGGAGCGGCCGCGCCCGGAGCGCTCAGCCAGCGCGAACACGACCGGCAGCAGGGCGACACCGGCGCTCAGGCAGGTGGCCACGGCGAGCCGGGCCACCGGGGGCGGCAACGCGAGCAGGACCCAGCCGTCGACCAGCACGGCGATCAGCGAGGCGCCCTCCCAGATCGCCACCGCAGCGATGGCGAAGAACGTGAACCAGCCGTGGCGGCGGCGCGCCAGACGCCAGGCGCCCCATGCGACGAAGCTGAGCGTGACCGACAGCACGATCGCCTGCCCCACCGAGACCGACGGGCGGCCGTGGAGCTGCTGGCCGCAGGCGGCCACGGCGATTCCGGCCAGCGCGGCGGCCGCCAGGATCCGGGCGACGCGCTCGTCGAGCCCAGGGCGGCGCAGCCGCAGCGCCGCCAGGACGCAGGCCAGCGCGACCAGGATCGGCCAGAACCACACGATCGACGGACTGGCGGCGTAGTACAGGCCGCCCGCGATCGCCGTCGCGGCGCCACCGATGCGCACGGGAACCCGCCAACGGCCCAGGTACGTCGCCCCCGCAGGCAGCACCGTGGTGGCCAGCGCGTGCAGCCGGCCGTCGTGCCAGCCGTAGCTGTGCCCGCTGCTGACGCGCGACCAACGCGGCGGGACCCGCGGACCGGTCGAGGCCGGCGGCGTCTGCGCCGGCACCTGGTTGAGGTAGTACATCGCCGACGCGGTGTTGACCGCGACCCCGCGCGGCGAGAAGCGCAGATAGGGCGCCCCCTGATAGTCGAGCACCAGCACGGTGCGGCGCGAATCCACGCGCAACCACAGCCTCTGGTCACCATCGATGACCTTGGCGCTGAGGCCTGCCGGGACCAGGCCGAGGCGCGCCAGGTAGCTGGACGCCGCGGGATCCACCGGACCGTGGGCGGCGGCGGTGGACGGTATGGCCAGAGCCGCCACAATCACGCTGAGCGCTCCCACCACCCGACCTCGCCGACCCAATACGCCCATATCCATTGCCAGACTGTACGCGCCACCATCGCCCCCTTCGCCTCGCCGCGGCGCTCGCGTGCGTGCTCCTCGGGGTGGCGGCAAGACCGCCCTCGCCGGCGCTCGCCGATGGGGATCCGGCCAGTGACGTGCTCGCGTCCCAGCCTCTCTTCGCCTCCGCCGACGGCGGCTTTGCCCCGACCGGTCTGGCCCAGCTCAACGGGCTCCTGGCCGCGGCCCAGCGCGAGGGCGTGCCGATCCGGGTGGCGCTGATCGCGAGCCCGGCCGATCTGGGGTCAGTCAGCGAGCTGTGGCGGCGACCGCAGAGCTACGCGCGGTTCCTGGGCCAGGAGCTGTCGCAGGTGTACCGCGGCGACGTCGTGGTGGTCATGCCAAACGGGACGGGGACCTTCGATGCCACGCCGCCGCGGGGCGCAGACAGCTTGAGGGCGTTGCGCGTGGCGAAAGGCGGGGGCGCGGCAGGCCGCGGCCTCATCCCCTCGGCGGTGGTCGCGGTCCAGGCGCTCGCACTCGCCGCAGGGCATCGCGTGGCGCTTCCCACCTCCGCGGTCACACCGAGCGCGAGCTCCGGCCTGGGCTCGGTCGACCTCGGGTCCTGGCTGGGCCTGGGCGCCGGAGCCGCGCTCATCGCCGCGGCCTGGACGGCGAGCCTACGGGCACGGCCCGCGCGGCCCGCGCGGCGCCTGCGGCGCGCGCGCTGACCGGATAGTCTGGGGGCGATGGAGCCCGAACGAGCCCGAGATCTGCTGGCCCGCGAGCGTCGACGCATCGAGCAGGCGCTCGGCCTCCACGCGGGCGGCTCGCTGGAGTCAGACGAGAATGTCGAGCCCGGCGACGAGGACTCCGAGGACCTCTACCAGGACGAGCTCGACGAGGGACGGCGAGCCGATCTGCGAGCCGAGCTGGCCGCGGTGGAACGCGCCGAGAAGCGCCTGGAGGAAGGCACCTTCGGCCTTTCGGTGCTCAGTGGCGAGCCCATTCCCGACGGCCGGCTCGAAGCCCGGCCGACGGCCGAGCTGACCGTCGAGGAACAGCAGCACCAGGGCGGCTGACGCCGCCGTCAGCCGAGCCCGAGCGCCGCCGCCAGAGCGCCCCACTCCGCTCGCGGGACGCCGCGCGTGCCCACCGGCTGAAAGCACACGTGGTCGGCCCCGGCGTCGAGGTGCTGTCGCGCCGCGACCGCGATGTCATCCGCGGTCCCGTGGGGCACGATGGCGTCGATCAGGCGATCAGATCCGCCGCCGGCGACGTCCTCCTCGGTGAAGCCGTAGCGCAGCAGGTTGCTCGTGTAGTTGCGCAGGCCGAGATACATCTGCGCATACCGGCGGGCGGTGGCCCGCGCTGACTCGGCATCGGTGTCCAGCACGCAGGCCAGCTCGGTGGCGACCAGCGCGTCGGCGCCCAGGCGGGCGCGCGCCGCCCGGGTGTGCTCCGCGGGCACGAAATAGGTGAGCGTGCCGCGGGATCGCTCCCGGCACAGGTCGAGCATCTTGGGCCCCAGCGCGGCCAGGCAGCGCCGCTCCGGGGGGATCGGCTCCGGTGCCGCGTCGATTCCATCCAGGAAGGCCCGCATGGACTTCAGGGGGCGGGTGTAATCGCTCGTGGCCTCGGGGTGGCCGATCCCGATGCCGACGAGAAGCCTGTCGGCGAACTCCGGGCTCAGCTCGGCGTACTCGCGCGCCAGCTGCGCCGGGTCATAGGCCCAGACGTTGACGATGCCGGTGCCCACGGCGATGGCGTCGGCGGCCTCCAGCAGCGGGCGCGTGGCGGGCAGCCGTGGCGAGCCTCCAAGCCAGAACGTCCCAAAGCCCAGTTCCTGGGCGAGCGCCGCGGCCTCGCCGGCGTTCTCCTCGCCGATCGCGTGGTATGTCGTCCACACCCCGAAACGACCCACATCCATGCGCACAGCCTTGCACATGGCGCCTATGATCCCCGCGTGGACTTCTGGCGCCTGGACGCAGAGACGGTTCAGCCGCACTCGCCGCGCGTCCTGCACTCCGACGACGAGGCCACCCGGGTCATCCTCCTCGCTCTTCCCGCAGGCGAGCGTCTCTCCGAGCATCAGGTCCACGAGCACGCGCTGGTGGCGGTCCTCGACGGCCAGGTGATCGTCCGGGCCGGTGGCCAGGAGGAGCGCCTCGGCGCGCAGGCCCTGGTCCACTTCGAGCCGGCCGAGCGCCATGAGGTGGAGGCGCTCAGCGACTCGCGCCTGCTGCTCTGCCTCGCGCCCTGGCCCGGTCCCGGCCATCCCAGCCGGACCGACTAAAAGAGCGCCCGCGCCCGGTCACGTCGCGACAGCGACCTCGCGCCCGGCGCGCATCTGGACCGCCACCTCGTCGAGCGCCTGCAGCGTGGGCTCCACGAGCGGGTGGCGTCCTCCGGGGGGCAGCAGCGCATAGACGTCGCGCGCCACGGTCATGCCCGCGATGGGCCGCACGGCGAGGTCCTTGAAAGGGTCGGCCAGGAGCTCAGCCACCAGCGTGACCGCCAGCCCGCGGATGATGAGCCCGCGGATGGCCAGCTGATCATGGGTGATCGAGACGAGCCGGGGCTCGAACCCGGCCGCGCGGCAGGCGCGCACGATCACCCCGTCGGTCAGCGCCGCGGTCCAATCGTCGTTGCGCAGGTCGCCGAGCGCCACCGCCGCCTTGCCGGCCAGCCGGTGCCAGGGCGGCAGGGCCACCATGAACTCCTCGTGCAGGAGCGGGTGGCGCGCCAGCCCCGGTGGCTCCGATCGCGCCCACGTGGTGTCCTGATAGGCGATGGCCAGATCCAGCTCGCCCGAGGCCAGCCGGCGCGAGAGCTCCGCGCTGGTGCCCTCGTCGAAGGTCACCTGAGTATCGGGATGTCGCTCCCGGACCCTGGCGATCGCCTCGGGGACGAAGCCCGCCAGGGCGCTGGGAAGCGCGCCGATGCGCAGCCGGGTGCGCCGGCGCTCGAGCGCGCCGGCCAGCTGAGCGCCGGCCAGGTCGAAGCGGTCCGCGATGGCGTCGGCGTGCTCGAGCAGGATCTCGCCCTCGGCGGTGAGCCGCAGGCCTCCCGGGCGCCGCTCGAGCAGCCGCACCCCCACCTCGCGCTCGAGCGCCGCGACCTGGTTTGACACCGACGGCTGCGACAGGGAGAGACGACGCGCCGCGCGAGAGAACGACCGCTCGTGCGCGACAGCCCGGAAGGTGAGAACGCGGCGCGGGTCCATAGGCTCAGGCTATCAAGCTGCCAAAAGGATCATTTGAAGTTATGGCGTCGCCGAGAGAGACTGGTACTCCGACCCGATCACACAGGAGGACCGACACCCATGAGCACCGTCTCCACCATTCCCACCATCGCCCTCAACGACAGCCACGAGATTCCGCAACTCGGCTTCGGGGTCTTCCAGATCCCGCCCGAGGACACCGCCCAGGCCGTGAGCCAGGCCCTCGAGGTCGGCTACCGCCACATCGACACCGCCGAGATGTACCGCAACGAGCGCGGCGTGGGTGAGGCCCTTCGCGCGTCGGACCTGAGCCGCGACGAGATCTATGTCACCAGCAAGCTCTCAAATGGCTGCCATCACCCCGACGACGCGCGCAAGGCGTTCGACCACACGCTGGAGGCGCTCGGAACCGAGTACGTCGATCTGTTTCTCGTCCACTGGCCGCTGCCCACCCTCTATGACGGCGACTATGTCTCGACCTGGAAGGTCATGGAGGAGTTCAAGCAGCAGGGCCGGGCTCGCTCGATCGGCGTCTCGAACTTCCAGGTGCCGCACCTGCAGAGGCTTGCCGCCGAGACCGACGTGACCCCCGCCGTCAACCAGATCGAAATCCATCCCTACTTCCTCAACGAGGAGGTCCGCCGCTACGGCGAGGATCACGGCATCCGCACCGAGGCCTGGTCCCCCATCGCCCAGGGCGCCGTGCTCGACGATGCTGTGATCACGGAGATCGCGAGCCGGCTCGAGCGCACAGCTGCGCAGGTGGTCCTGCGCTGGCACATCCAGCGCGACAGCATCGTGTTCCCCAAGTCCACCACCGCCTCGCGCATCGCGGAGAACTTCGAGCTGTTCGACTTCGCGCTCGAGGACAGCGACATGGAGGCGATCACCGCGCTGGACAAGGGCGAGGACGGCCGCACCGGCCCGCATCCCGACAAGTTCGCCTACATCCCTGACTGACCCGGCGAGAGGCGGTACGCTCGGCGCATGATCGCCCGCCGGAGGCAGGCCAGCGCCGAGGCGACCGCCGTCCACGCGACGGGGGCCCAGGTCGTCGGTGCCCGGCTGATGGGCCCGACCAGCATGGGCCCCCTCGCGATCGCGGTGATGGCGGTCGGCGCGGTGGCGATTGGGCGGATCGCGATCGGTCGGGCCGTCATCCGCACACTGAAGGCCGGCGAGGTGGAGATCGGGACGCTGAAGGTGGGGCAGCTCGAGGTCGCCGGTCGCCGCTGGCCCGAGGCGTCCTGAAGCTGGGACGGCGGTCAGCCGGCCTCGTCCTCCGCGCTGCGCTCGTGGCGCGGGAGGCCGTCGTCAGGAACCGCGGCGTAGTCCGCCGCCTGGGACACGAACCAGTGGGCGGCCAGGCGCAGCCCCGTCGGCTGGTCGAGCGTCCCCGCGGCGATGCTGATCGTGTCGCGCCGCGGCGGGTCCCAGAACAGGCTCGACCCGCACTCGCCACAGAACCCGCGCCGAGCTTCCGCGTCGCTGCGGGGACTCTGCACCCAGCGCAGGCCCCGCGCCTGCACGAGCACGAGATCCTCCCGCCGCGCGGCCGTGCATGCCGCCACGTGCCCGTGCCAGCGCCGGCACTCCTCGCAGTGGCAGATCAGCACGTCGCGCAGCGGGCCGCGCACCTCATAGGCGACGGCGCCGCACAGGCAGCGTCCGGTGGCGGCCTCGCTCACCGCCCACCTGCCGAGGCCTCGGCAAGCCGGGCCGCCGCAACGGCGCGCGCCTGAGCCGCGTCCATCCACAGCTCCCAGCGTCCGGAGGCGCTCTGGCGGGTGTCGTGGCAGCGGTACGGCCGCCGGCCGGCGAACTCCATCTGGCGCATATGCGCCACGCCGCCGAGCACCGAGGCGATCCGCCGGTGCGGCCATGCCAGCTCGTCCTCGACCGCTCCGAAGGGACGCGGCTCATCGGGCGTGCGCGCCAGCTCGTCGAGCAGCGCGCGCATCAGGTCGCTGGCGCGGTCATAGAAGCGCGCGATCTCGTCCGCGACGTCCATCGCGTTGTGGCGAGCATGCTCGGCGGCGGTGGGGGTGGTCGGGGGCACCCGGCCCACGATAACTCGCGGGGCCATCCGGACCAGAGCGTTCAGAAATTCGTTCAGCCGCGCGCAAGCCTCCGTGTCACGAAGACGTTGGTCAGGTGTTCCCCCCGAGTCACTGCTGCTGATGCCTAATCGCCTCTCCCTTGCCGCGCTGGTGCTGGTCCTCGCGGCCCTCACCGCCGCTCCCGCGCTGGCCGCCACCGGCCCTGTGGGCGCCTGGAAGCTGGACGAGGGGGCCGGCACAACGGTGGCCGACGGTACGGGCAACGGCAACAACGGCGTACGGTCGGGCGGGACCACCTGGGTCCCCGGCGTCTCGGGCACCGCACTGAGCTTCGATGGCTCCACGGGCCAGGTCAAGGTCTCAGACAACAACGCCCTGGAGCCCGCCACCGAGGTCACGGTGAGCACATGGTTCAGAAGCACCGGCAGTCCCGGAACGTTCCGCTACCTCGTGGCCAAGGGCGGTAATGGCTGCATCGCCGCGTCCTACGGGCTCTACACCGGACCCAGCGGAGGCCTGCAGTTCTACGTCTCCAAACAGCAGGGGTCGGTCTACGCCCGCTCCCCCGACTCCGGCCAGCGGGTGTGGGACGGCAACTGGCATCTCGCCGTTGGCACCTACGACGGGACCACTATCCGCCTCTACGTCGATGGAGTGGAGGTCGGATCGGGCACGTCGTGGCCAGGCTCGCTCGAGTACCTGCTCCCGGACTCAAACGACTTCTACATCGGCAACTATCCCAGCTGCCAACCCCATCATTTTCTCGGCGACCTCGACAGCGTCATGGTGTGGGGCCGCGCGCTCAGCGCGTCTGAGATCGGCTCGATGAGCTCCACCACCGCTCCCGCTGGTCCGACCCCGCCGTCGTCACCGACTGGCGGCGGGAACCAGGGCGGAAGCGGTGGGCAGGGGCTGGGCGGTGGGGCCGGGACCTCCGGCTCAGGCGCCCCGGGAACCGCCAAGGGCGCCGCCCCAGCCATTCGCGGCCTGAAGCTGTCGACCTCGACGGTGACGGTGGATGCCCGCGGCCGCATCGTGCTCGTCGCGCGAACGGGGCTATCGATCACCTATACCGAGTCACAGGCGGCCAAGCTCACCGTGACCCTGCTGCGCTCCGTGAGCGGGGTGAGGCGTGGCGGGCGTTGCGTCGCGCCCACCGCCAGGACGCGCCGGCTCAAGCGCTGCACACGGTTTGTGGCCGTCCGGAGCTTCGTGCACACCGACCCGGCCGGCCGTGTGACGCTGCGCCTGGACCAACTGCTGCGCGGCCGGCTGAGCCCGGGGACATACCGCTTCAACGTGACCCCGCGCGCCGGCGGGAGGGTCGGCAAGACCGTCAGCGTGCTCTTCGTGGTGCGCCGCGCGCGGCAGCACTAGTGGCCGTCACCGAGTCTCTCTAGCCGCCCCGCAGCGCTCGAGGCTGTGGCGCGCGCGCTCGCGCAGGACCTCAGTGCGGACGGCGATGCCACCGGGGTGAGATGGTCGGCGGCGGCTTGAGCCGCGCCTTGACGGCACGGACCCCGGCGGTGCCGGTTCGGATGCGCTGCTCGGCGTCGGTGGAGCTCATCAGACAATGTTGTACTCGGGGCGGAGCTCGGCCTGGCTGAAGCGGTCCACGCTGAGAGGGGCGACGTCGACGAAGGGAGGGTGCCCGAGGACCAGATCGCGCAGGATCTCCCCCACCGCGGGGCCCTGCAGGAAGCCATGACCCGAGAAGCCGGTGGCGTAGAGAAACCGGTTCGGACGCCGGGACTCGCCGATGATCGCGTTGTGGTCCGGGGTCACCTCGTACAGGCCCGCCCAGCCACCCTTGATGCCGGCCGCAGCGATCCGCGGCGCCCGGCGCGAGGCGATCTCGAGGAGACCGGGCACCCAATCGTCGGTCCGCTCCAGCTCGAAGCCCGGCTCCTCGTCGCCGTGCGACATCCCCATGAGCAGACCGGGCCCCTCGCGGTGAAAGTAGAAGCTCGATGCGAAGTCGATCGTGAATGGCAGCTCGCGGGGCAGGCCGGACATCGGCTCGGTGAAGAGGATCTGCCGCCGCAGCGGGGTGACCGGGAGCTCGACTCCCACCATCGCCCCGCAGCGCCGCGACCACGCCCCGGCGGCGCAGATGACCACGTTGGTGGCGATGGGCCCGTGCTCGGTGATGACCTTCCGGATCTCGCCGCCGACACCCTCGATCGCCGTGACCTCGCACCCGGCCCGAACATGTGCTCCGAGCCGGCGGGCCCCACCGGCGTAGCCCTGCACAACCGCCTCGGGCGTGGCGTGTCCGTCTTCGGGGGAGAACGACGCGGCCAGGATGTCGTCGCCGCTGAGCAGCGGGCACAGCGCCCTGGCCTCGGCGGCGCCGAGCATGCGGGAGGGCACGCCGTACGCGTTCTGCAGGGCGACGCCGGCCTGAAACGCGGCCACATCCTCCTCGCGGCTGAGGACGAACAGGTAGCCGCTGCGTTTGAGGTCGATCTCCCCGCCCGGGCGCGAGGCAAAGGCACCGAACGCTTCCAGGCTGCGCTGGGCGATCTGGATGTTGAGCGCGTCCGAGAACTGCGCGCGCACTCCGCCGGCCGCTCGCGAGGTTGAGCCGCTGCCCAGCTGGCCGCGCTCGCACAGGACCACATCCACGCCGGCCTCGGCGAGGTGAAAGGCGGCGCTGGTGCCCATCACGCCGCCGCCGATGATGACCACCGAGGCCGACTCGGGCAGGGGCGCGAGCGCTCTGGACACGCCCGGTGTCATAGCACCGGCGCGACGGGTGGGTAAGGCCCCGCCCGCGGCCAACTAAGGGGGCGAGGGCCCAAACCAGCTGCGTTTGCCCGATGTACGCGGGGCGTCTTAGGCGCACCATGGACGATCAGATGACCTTCCAAGGAGCCCTGTGATGACTGGCACTCTGAATGCACTGGTAGCTGAGCAGCACGTGGCCGACCTGGCTCGAGCGGCGGCGCGGCACTACGAGATCCCAAGCCGACCTCCACGGCGTCCGGGCCCGGCGGTGGAACTGCGTCCGGCGGGCGCCGGCGACGCGGCGGCCATCCGACGGCTGGCCGCTCTCGACGACGCCCCCGAGCTCGAGGGCGTCGTCCTGCTCGCCGTCATCGACGGCGAGGCCGTGGCGGCGCTTGCGGTCGATGGCGGCCGGGTGGTGGCCAACCCCTTCGTCCCCACCGAGCACGCGGTCGCGCTTCTGCGCCTCCGCGCCGCGCACCTGTCCCGGGCCTCGAGCCGCCGGCGGCGCCGGATCCGTCTGCCATGGCTGCGCCTGGCCTGAGCTGCGCCACCGGACCATCCATGCCTGCGCGCGTGTCCTCGACAATGGTGAGCGTGGACCTCGACGACCTCTACGGCCTGCCACTCGATCGCTTCGTGCCCGAGCGCGCGGCGCTGGTGCGCACGCTCCGCTCAGCCGGCGAGCGCGAGCAGGCGGCGGAGGCGGCAGCGCTGCGCAAGCCGACCGTGTCCGCCTGGGCGGTCAACCAGCTGGTGCGCACGCGACGGCGAGAGCTCGAGGCTCTACTGGACGCCGGCGATGCCCTGCGCGACGCTCAGGCGGATGTTCTGGCCGGAGGCGCCGGCGCGCGGGACCTGCGATCCGCCGCCGAGCGAGAGCGGACCGCGGTCGACGATCTCGTGAGCACCGCCAGGGGACTGCTCAGCTCCAGCGGACAGGAGCTCAGCGCCAGCACCCTGGAGCGCGTCGCCGACACGCTGCACGCCGCGGCGCTGGATGACGAGGCCCGCGAGCAGGTGAGCGAGGGCCGGCTGGTGCGCGAGCTGCGACATGCCGGACTGGGCGGCGCCCTCGGGGGGGCCTCCCTCGCACCGCCCGGGGGGCGGGCGCCGGCGCGGCGCTCGCCGGAGCGACGGTCCTCGGCGCGCTCAGGCGCACACGCCAGGGGCGGCGCCGAGACGAAGGCCCGGTCCCAGACCCCGCAGGAGCGTCGCGCCGCCGAAGCCGCCGAAGCCGCCGAGCTCCGTGCGCGGGAGACAGCCCGAAAGCAGGCCCGCGCCAACGAGCGCGACGCCGCCCGCGACCTCGAGCGGGCCGAGCGCGCTGTACGCGCAGCGCAGGAGCGGCGTGACCGCGCCGCCGAGACGCTGGCGCACGCGGACCAGGCCGTGACCGACGCCGAGGCCGGGCGCGAGGCGGCGATCGCCGCCCACCACCAGGCCAAGCAGCAGCTCGACACCCTCTGACCTGGCGCCTCTCCCCCCTCCGTCGCCACACCGCCTTCTTGATGATTGGAACGTTCCAGAAATGTGGGAAGAAATGACCGTCACACCCGTCTCATCAACCATGGACCAGGATCACCCGACGCTCGAGGTCGCGGCGGAGCGTGCGGCCACGGGGCTCGTCCCGCCGTGCGCGCGCGCCGAGCTCGTCCGACTGTCCGACGGGACTCACCTGCGGCTGGAGCCCCTGCGCCGCGGCGACCGCGTCACGGTCCAGCGGCTCTTCGCCCGGCTGGGGCCGGAGTCGCGGCTGCGGCGCTTCCTCCGTCCGCTGAGCGCGCTGAGCGAGCGCGACCTGGCCTTCCTCACAGATGTCGAACGCCCGGGGCACGACGCCGTGGCCGCCGTCGACGCCCGCGACGGCTCGGTCGTCGGCATCGCCCGCTACGTCGCGCATCAGGGGCGCCCGGAGGTCGCCGACGTGGCCGTCGCCGTCGCCGACGAGGTGCAGCGGCGAGGAATCGGGAGCGCGCTGATGGGCCGCCTGGTGGCCTGCGCCCAGGCGAACGGGTTCGATCTGCTCACGGCGACGACGCTGTGGGAGAACCGGCCGGCCCGCGCGCTCCTGAAGAGCACCGGCTTCCGGGCCACCGGCAGCGCCGGCGCCGAGATCGAACTGGAGCTCGACCTCAGCGAAGCGCCCCTGCAGCCCGCGGCCGCCTGAGCGGCGCCAGGCAGATCCTTCCTCACCGCCGACGAGCCCGCCGACATCGAAGCCGCCGACAGCACGACCGCGAGGGCCCGGCTGCGGGTCGTCAAGGACCAGCTCGATCCTGACAACCGGTTTCGCATCGACGACAACATCACGCCGACGCTGCGGTGAGACGCCGCAGGCAACGCGGCCGATGAAGGGAGGAGCGCCGCGGGTCGGGTGAGGCGACAATGGGGAGATGACGACGACGGTCCCGTCCGATGATGAGGTGACGCGCGGTGCGGCCAGGCGGCGTCGTGCCGAGATCGCCTGCGTGACCGGTATCGCGCTCAAGACCGTCTTTGCCCTCGCGCTCCTGCCGCTCACGCCCGCCCTGCTCGGGACCGATCCCGTGCTCTTGGAGGCGCTGCGGGGATCGACGTCGGCTATGGCATCCGGTGGCGCGTTCGCCCGCGTGGGCGAGGCGTCACTGGTGCTCGCTGTCCTCGCTCCGCTTCCGACGCTGCTCTTCGCCACGCCGTTCTTCTGGTGGGCGGGGCGGTTGTGGGGCCCCAAGGCGGCCGCCACGCTGGGCGGCGGCCACCCCAGTGCCGAGAAGTGGGCGCAGCGCTCGGGCGCGCACCTGGAGCGCTTCGGCGGGCTCGCGGTGGCGTTGGCCCCATTCCTCCCCGTTCCCTCGTCGTTCGTCTACGCGGCTGCGGGTTGGACAGGGATGAGCCTCCGGCGTTTCATGGTCTTCGACCTCGTCGGGATGCTCGCGTGGATCGGCCTGATCGTCGGCCTCGGGTACGCGATCGGACACCCCGCCGTCCAGGTCGCCAAGGCGATCTCCCACTATGCACTGCTGATCACGATCGTCGTCGTGGCGATCGCAGTCGCCGTCGGAGTAGTGCGCGGGCGTCGGGCCGCGGCCAGGGCGACCCCACCCGGGATCTGACCGTGCGACTCGTGTACTCGGGGCCGGCAGACGACCGGCCGCGCGGAGCCGGTCCGGGGTCAGTACTCGTGCTTGAGGTTGAAGTAGGAACCGCGAATGGTTCCAGCCAGCTTCGACTTCTGTCTGGCGAACTTGAACCGTGAGGCGAGCTCCGCGGGGACTTCCATCCCTTCGGAGAGCTTGAAGCCGACCGCCCGCTTTCTGGCGTCATCGACGGTGTACATCACGTTGATCGACAGGCCGTTCTCGTAGAACACGTAGGCCATTCGGATGTCCTGCACCTGGAAGCCCGTGGCCTCGAGAGGGCGTGAGGAGATGACGATGTCGCGTTCGTCCTTGAGGATCCGGTGCACCCAGTCGATGGTCGTCTTGGCGCTGCTCGCCGGCTGCACCGTGAAGGTGTGGTCGTACTTGTTCTTGAAGTAGCGGGCCTCGTGCGCCCGCAGCCCAGCGAGCGCGCCCGCGACTGGCGACGACTCCAGGCCAACCGTGGAGACAGTCTCGTAATCAACGGTGTAGGACATCATCGGCTCCCGGGCGCACCACGTACACCCTCCGTGTACACGGCCGCAGCTATCTCAGCACCCTGCTCGTGTCGCGCCGACCAGGGTAGCTCTCAAAGAGGGTGAGCGAGGGGACTCGAACCCCCGACCGCCTGGACCACAACCAGGAGCTCTACCAACTGAGCTACGCCCACCGTGGGACAGCTGAATCTACCAGCGCCGCGGCTTCAGGCCACGCCCCCGGCAGGATTCGAACCTGCGGCCAACGGATTAGAAGTCCGTCGCTCTGTCCACTGAGCTACGGGGGCCCGGCGCTGAGGGTAACGGCGCCGATGGAGTCGGGGGTCAGCAGTAGGATGGTTCATGGCTCGCGTCGCGGCCGGTCCACGATGCCCGCTTCCCACCGGGGATCCCGGTGATCCAATCCGTGCGCGCGCGTACGACTGCCGCCCCGCGGGTAGGCAAAATGCTGAAGTGCGTCGGACCCGACAACGATCACAGCAGGGGTTGAGCGAATGAAGAGCGGCCGCGAGAAGGCGGAGGAAAAGCGCCAGGCGAAGCTTGCCCAGGTCCAGGAGCAGGTCGACGAAGGCTCGCTCGTCATCCGGAAGATGACCGAGGAGGAGCGCCAGAAGTACCCGCCGCGGCCTCCGCGTCAGAAGGGCGCCAAGGGCCGCTAGCGCGGGAGCGTGCGCCCCGCCGGCGGGGTGCTGGTGCGCACGGTCGCAAACCGGCGTTTGCCACACCGACGCGATCGCGCGGGACCGAGACCTTCCGTTCCCGGTGCTTCCTCTTCGACCGTCTCGTCGAGTACTTCGACCTCGAGCAGGTCAACGACGCGATGGAGGCCTCGGCGCGCGGCGAGGTCCTCAAGCCCGTCCTGCGCATGCCGGCCTGACCGGCAGGGCGCCGGGCCCCGCCCACGGCGGAGATGATCAGACATCGGGGCGCCCGGATTTGAACCGGGGACCTCCTGCTCCCAAAGCAGGCGCGCTACCAGGCTGCGCCACGCCCCGCGTATCGGCACGAGTGTAATCGCTGCCCGTCTGGGCCCTCGTGACCTTCCTGTTAGCCTCGGGCGCCGCCGATGGCAGAGATCAAGCCGATCCGTGCGCTGCGCTATGACCCGGGCCGCACCGGCGGCCTGCAGGACGTCGTGGCGCCGCCGTATGACGTGATCGACGACGAGCAGCGCGCGGAGCTGGAGGCCCGCTCGCCCTACAACGTCGTGCGCATCGACCTGCCCCGGGGCGGGGAGGACCGCTACGAGCGCGCCGCCGCGCTGCTTCACCAGTGGCGCGAGCAGGGCGTCGTGGTGCTCGACGACACCCCGGCGCTGTGGACGCTGTCCCAGGATTATGTGGGACCCGACGGGGAGCCGCGCACGCGGCAGGGCGTGTTCGCGCGTGTGCGCGTGGAGGAGTACGGGGCGGGCCGGATACGGCCGCACGAGCGCACGCACCCCGGCCCGCGCGAGGATCGCCTGCGGCTGACCCGCGCCACCCGGGCCAACCTCTCCCCCATCTTCTCGCTGTTCTCCGACCCGTCGGGTGCCGCCGCCGAGGCCCTGAGCCGGGGGGGCGCAGATACGGTGTGGGCGCAGACGGTCGACGACGACGGCACCGTCAACCGCCTGGGACGCGTCGATGACGCCGACGCCATCGCCGCCGTGCAGGAGGTGCTGTCGGGCACCGAGCTGCTCATCGCAGACGGCCACCACCGCTACGAGACCGCCCGGGTCTACGCCGAGGAGGTCGGCGGGGAGGGGCCCCATCGCTACGTGCTGATGTGCCTGGTCGCGCTGCAGGACCCGGGCCTCACCGTGTTTCCCACGCACCGCCTGGTGCGTGGCCTGCGGCCCGATCAGCACGAGACACTGGCCAATGCCCTGCGGCGCGACTTCGAGGTCCAGCGGCTCGATGACGCGGCGGAGCTGGCCCCGCCGGCCGGGGACGCGATCAGGATCGGGTACATCGACGCCCACTTCAAGCAGCCGTACATGCTCACCCTGCGCGACCCGGCGATCGCGGATGCCGCGCTGCCCGAGCGGGCCGAGCCCTACCGGCGTCTGGACACCGCCGTGCTCGAGGCGCTCGTCCTCAAGGGCGCGCTCGAGATGACCGACGAGGACATCGACCACCTGAACGGGCTGGGCTACGCGCGCGATTTCGCCCAGGCGCTCGAGCTCGTCCAGAGCGCGGAGTACGACGCCGCCTTCTTCATGGCGCCGACCCCGGTGGAGCGCGTCCAGGAGGTTGCCGCCGCGGGCGAGAGCATGCCGCCCAAGTCCACCTACTTCTTCCCCAAGGTCCCGACCGGCCTGCTGTTCAATCCGCTGGCCTGACCGTCGCCGATGTCCGCGGCGCTGGCCGAGCAGCTCGCGAAGGTCCTCCTCGAGCCGGCGGAGGCCGCCCGGCTCGAGGTCCGGGGTCGCACGGACGCCGCCGTGCTCGTCGCCCTCTACCTCGACGGCGGCCGGATGCACGCCGTGTTGACCAAGCGCCGCGACGACATGCGCCGCCACCCGGGCGAGATCTCGTTCCCCGGGGGGCGCCACGACGACAGCGATCCCGACCTCCTGGCCACCGCGCTGCGGGAGGCCGAGGAGGAGATCGGGCTCCCGCCCGCGGCCGTCCGCGTGCTGGGCGCCCTGCAGCCCACGCCGACCATCGCCACCGGCTACGCCATCTATCCCTTCGTCGGCCTCATCGAGCCCGGGATGGCGTGGACGCTGTCAGCGCGCGAGGTGGCCCAGGTGCTCGAGCTCAGCCTCAACGACCTCCAGGCCGGGTACGGGCGCCGCCGGCTCCTGCGCCGCGGGGTCCCCATCCGCACCGACACCTACCTCGTCGGCGACGATCTCATCTGGGGCGCGACCGCGCGCATCCTGGCCGACCTGCTGCACCGCCTCGGCCCCCGGCTCGCCGGCGCCCCGGCCTAGCGCTCAGCGCGCGTACTGATCGCGGCCCACCAGCGCGCGCGCGACGGCGGCGACGGCATCGGCGATCCACTCGTCGCCGCCCGCTGGATCGGTGCTCAGCAGCTCATAGGGGATGAGCGAGCGCTCGCAGGCGCGGCGCACCCGCTGCGCTCCCGTCTCCAGGAGCGCCGGGTCGACGCTCCCGGCCGCCTGGTAGACGACGCCCCGCACCGTGGTGTCGAGCATCCGCTCGAGCAGCATCTCCAGCCGCGTGCCGTGCAGCGCGGCCAGTTGCTCGGCGCCGCCGCGCGCGGACCCGAGCAGGATGCACGCGACGCCGACGTGCGCGAGGGCCGGGGCCAGCGTCCCGACGAGGTTGGGGTCGCCCACGAACGGCTCGGCGCCCGCGGCCTCGATCTCGCCGCGCCGGGCCGGATCGCGGGTGGTGCCGCGGACGGCGTGGCCGGCGGCGCGGAGGGCCCGGGTCAGCTCGAGGCCCCGGCAGCCGCAGCCGACGATGAGGCACCGGGCCACGCGCGGTCAGCGGCCGAAGCCGGCGTCGGGATCGGGCGCGGCGCCGAACTCGCGCTGCACCTCCTCGCGGGTGCGCTCGGGCAGCCCGCGCGCGCGCCGGCGGGCATTGGTGGCCTCCAGCAGCTCGTCGAGCTCCCGGTCGGCGAGGTATGCCTCACGCCTGCGGCGCTGGTCGTTGACGTCCTCCATCACCCGGCGCTCCAGATCGGCCACGGTCATGTCGGCCTCCCCGCGACGGCGGCGGCGCGCGTTGTGGGCCTCGAGCATCTGGGCCAGGTCCTCGGCCTCCAGCTCCTCGCGCTCCTCGGTGATCTGGCGCGCCGAGCGCAGACCGAACGGTTCCATCCCGCGGCTCTGGTTGGCGCGGCCCAGGATCCAGACCCACAGCACCAGGACGACGAGACCGGCGAGCAGGACGAGTGCGAACGGGTCCACCGCTGCCGAGTCTAACCCGCAGCGATCGTTGCAGTGCGCAACTTCGCAAATGACACTGTGTTTATGCGGGCGTTATCGCCTCCGCACGGGCGGGCCGGCAACCGGCGGAGGCCCTATCCCCAACATGCAGGGTCAAGGAGGCTTCATGCGTCTTCGCATCACCGTGCTCGCATGCGCGCTGTCCGCGCTTGCCTGCGCAGCCGCCCCGAGCTTCGCGGGCGCGGCACCGGTGCACAACCGCGGGCTCACCATCCACGCGGTACCGCAGCACATCATCGCCGGCGAGGCCGTGCTCATCTACGGTCAGTTGAAGGGACCTGACCACGCCAACCAGGTGATCCGGCTCTATCACCGGATCAATCCAAAGCCGAGCTTCACGCTGATCGGCGTCACCAAGACCAACGCCAACGGCCAGTACGAGTTCACCCGCCAGGAGGGTATCGTCGAGACCAACCGCAGCTGGTTCGTCCGCGGTCCCGCCTTCACCCACAGCCGCACCGTGCACGAGCGCGTCGACGCGCTGGTGAGCCTGGCCGCCAGCGCCACCACCGGGCTGACGCGCCACCCGATTGTGTTCAGCGGTCATGTCACCCCCGACCACGCCGGCAGCGTGGTCGCCCTGCAGCAGCAGAAGGGGGCGAGCGATCACTGGACGACGATCAAGACCGGCCGGGTGGGGCCCGGCTCCAACTACACCATCTCCCACGCGTGGCGCGTCCCCGGCGCCTATGACGTGCGTGTGAAGTTCCGTGGCGACGCTCGCAACACGTCTGCCGCCTCTGACGTGCAGTCTGTCGTCATCCAGCAGACCGAGGTCCCGGACTTCAGCATCCAGACGTCTGACCCGATCGTCCAGAATGGCCAGGCTGTCACCATCTCGGGCGTGCTGGACTCCCCCGGCACGGCGACCCCCGAGCCCAGCACCAGCGTCAGCCTGTTCGCCAAGCTGCCCGGCAGCGGTGGACCGTACCGCGAGCTGACCACGACGACGACCGGCGCCGACGGGAGCTACAGCTTCGCCAACATCCAGTCGGGCACCAATGAGCTCTACCAGGTGCGCACGACCTTCGCCCCGCGTCGCCACAGCGCAGTGCTGTTCCAGGGCGTGCAGGACGTGGTCACCATGACGCCGAGCTCCTCGACGTCAACGGTGAACGGCCACATCACATTCACCGGCAGCGTGTCACCCGATAAGGGCGGTCACGTGATCTACCTGCAGAAGCTCGGCAAGGATGGTGACTGGCACACGGTGGAGGCACGTTTCGTCGACAACGCCTCCACCTTCCAGTTCGGGTGGACGTTCGGCACCGCGGGCGCCAAGGAGTTCCGCGCGCGGATCCTCGGCGGCCCGGTCAACGTCGGTGGGGCGTCGACGCCGGCCACCATCGTGGTGAGCCAGCCGCCGCTGTCCGCGCTGCCGACCAGCTAGCACCCGCGTCCAACCCCGCTGGGGAGGGTTGGGAGCCGGCCCCCGTCGCCTTGGGTGCGGCGGGGGCCGGTTGCGGTTGCGGTTGCGGCCGTACCGGCGCCGGTGTCGCCCCGCGTTGGGCGCACAACGCGGACCCACGTCAACGGCTGGCAATGAGAGGAAGGAAGCGAGGGCAACGACGGCCCGATCTTGACTCCTCAGATCGCACACACCCCCGTTCTGAGGCGTGCGACGTGAGGAGTCAACATGACTCGCGTTTGGCGTCACACACCTGAAATCCGGCCGGTGTGCGACGTGAGAAGTCAACATTTGCGGCCGCGTTCCCCTGCCTCCTTCATCGCCGTCGTTGACGTACGTCCGCGTCGTGCCAAAACGCCGAGAGCCTCGCTGCGAGCGCGGCGCCCCGTCCGGGCCCGCGCGGCGACCCCGGGCGCCCTGAGACTTTTGAGACACGGACGCCCAGACACGTCACTGCGCTAGCTTCCCGGCGCATGGACTTCGCACTGACCGACGAGCAGCGGCTCATCAAGGAGACCGCCCGCGACTTCACCGACAAGGAGATCGTCCCCCGGGCGCGCGACAACGACCGCAACGCCCACTTCGACGCCGAGCTGGTGGCCAAGCTCGCCGACCAGGGCTACCTGGGGGCGATCGTGCCCCAGGAGTACGGCGGTGCGGGCCTGGACTACCTGAGCTACGGGCTGATCGTGGAGGAGGTCGGGCGCGGAGACTCCTCCATGCGGACGGTGGTGTCGGTCCAGACGTCGCTGGTGTGCTCGGCGATCGTGCGCTGGGGCACCGACGAGCAGAAGCGCCGCTATCTGCCGAGGCTGTGCTCGGGAGAATGGCTCGGCTGCTTCGGCCTCACCGAGCCCGACACCGGCTCTGACGCCGCCAACCAGCGCACGCGTGCGAAGAGGACCGACGCGGGCTGGGTGATCAATGGAGCCAAGATGTGGATCTCGTTGGGCAACGTGGCCAAGCTGGCGCTGATCTTCGCCCAGACCGACCCGGACAAGGCCCACAAGGGGCTGGCCTGCTTCCTGGTGGAGACCGAGGGCAACGACGGCTACCAGCCCCAGGAGATCCACGGCAAGCTCGGGCTGCACGGCTCCGACACGGCGGCCATCTCCCTCAGCGACTGCGCGGTCGGAGAGGACGCCATGCTGGGCCAGATCGGGGACGGCTTCAAGATCGCCATGACCTCCCTGGAGTCGGGCCGCTACAGCGTGGCCGCCGGGTGCGTGGGGATCTGCCAGGGCTGCGTCGACTACTGCGTCGACTACGCCAAGGAGCGCCGGCAGTTCGGGCGTCCCATCGCCAGCTTCCAACTCGTCCAGGCGATGCTCGCCGACATGAAGGTCGAGGCCGACGCCGCGCGGATGCTCGTCTACCGCGCCGCCTACCTCAAGGACACCGGCCAGCCCAACTCGACCGAGACGTCCGTCGCCAAGCTGTACGCCACCGAGGCCGCCAACCGCTGTGCCACCACCGCCATCCAGGTGCTGGGTGGTTCCGGCTACGTCGACGACCATCCGGTGGAGCGCTACTTTCGCGACGTGCGCGTGACCACCCTGTACGAGGGAACGTCTCAGATCCAGAAGCTGATCATCGGGCGCGCCCTCACCGGGATCAACGCGCTCATCCCGTCGTGAGCCCGGCCGGGCACGCGCCCACCGTGCTCGGCGTCGCCGGGGCCGGGACGATGGGAGCGGGCATCGCGCAGCTCGGGTGCGTGGCGGGCATGCGCACGCTCCTGTATGACCCTGTTCCCGAGGCGCTGCAGCGCGGCGTGCAGCGGATCACGCGCCAGCTGGACCGCGAGGTCGAGCGCGCGCGGATGAGCCCGGAGGATGCGGCGCGCGCGAAGGAGTCTCTGCACGCCGCGCCCGCGCTGAGCGATCTGGCTGACTGCGAGCTCGTCATCGAGGCCGCGCCGGAGCGGACCGAGCTCAAGCGCGACCTGTTCGCCAGGCTCTCGGAGATCGTCTCCGAGCAGTGCGTGCTCGCCAGCAACACCTCCTCGCTGCTGGTCACCGCGCTGGCGACGGCGGCCACGCGGCCCGAGCGCGTCGTCGGCATGCACTTCTTCAATCCCCCGCCGCTGATGGCGCTGCTGGAGGTCGTGGCCGGCGCCGAGTCCTCGCCGGCCGCGGTCGCCGTGGCCCGCGCCTGCGGCGAGGCCATGGGCAAGCGCGTGATCGAGGCCATCGACGGACCGGGGTTCCTCGTCAACCGCTGCAACCGTCCCTGGGGGCTGGAGGCGCTCAAGCTGCTGTCCGAGCAGGTGGCGCCGGTTGAGCAGATCGACCGCGTGTGCCGGCTGGGCGGTGGCTTTCGCATGGGCCCGTTCGAGCTGATGGACCTCGTCGGCGTCGACGTGGGCCTGGAGATCAGCCGCTCCTTCTACGAGCAGAGCTTCGGCGAGCCGCGCTGGCAGCCGTCTCAGATCGCGGTGCGCACGGTGGCGGCGGGTCGCCATGGCCGCAAGACCGGCCACGGCTACTACGAGTACCCGGAGAGCGGCTCGCACCGGCCGCCGGACCCCGATCCCCCCGCGGCGGGCGGCGGCAACGGGGCGGTCGTCGTCGCGGGCGACTCGCCGCTGGCGCTCGAGCTCGAGGAGGCCGCCGCCGACGCCGGCTGGGAGGTCATGGACCCCGCCGAGGCCCTCGACGGCCCCGCGCCGTACCTGATCCTCGACCTGACCGGCGGCGAGGCGCCCGACGCGCCGCTGCAGGGCGCGCCGCAGGCGGTCTGCTGCGCCGCCGGCTCGCTGGCGGCACTGGACCCGGGCGGCTCGGCGGTCGGCTTCCACGCGCTGCCGCCGTTGCGCGAGTCCGCGCTGGTCGAGCTCACCCGCGGCCCGGACTCGGCGACCTCCGCCGCCGAGGCCGCGGAACGGTTCTTCGCCACGCTGGGCAAGCACACGGAATGGGTGGGCGACGCGCCCGGGTTGGTGCTGGGGCGGATCGTCTGCCAGATCGTCAACGAGGCGGCGTTTGCCCTCGGCGAGGGCGTGGGTAGCGCGCAGGACATCGACACCGGCATGATCCACGGGCTCAACTATCCGCGCGGGATCCTGGCGTGGGCGGACGCGATCGGCCTCGAACACGTCCTCGGCGTGCTGGACGCCCTGCATGAGGAGCGCGGCGAGCCGCGGTACCGCGTGGCCCCCGTCCTGCGGCGGCTGGGCTGGTCCGGGCGGCTGGGCCAGATGACCGGCGAGGGATTCTTCACCTACGAGGCGCCATGAGAGCCGTCACCTTCCAGGGGCCGATGGTGGTCCGGGTCGACGAGCGCCCCGAACCCGAGCTACAGCACCGCGATGACGCCGTCGTCGCCATCGAGGCGAGCGGGATCTGCGGATCGGACCTGCACATCTACCACGGCCGCGTGAAGATGGAACCGGGCTTCACCATCGGCCACGAGTTCGTGGGCCGAGTGATGGCAGCGGGCGACGCGGTGACCCGGGTCGAGGTCGGCGATCGCGTCCTGGGCTGCTTTCACACCGCCTGCGGCACCTGCTTCTACTGCATGCGCGGCGTCTACCAGAAATGCGAGCGGGCCCGGGTGTTCGGCCACGGCGAGGCGCTGGGGTCACTGCCCGGAACGCAGGCAGAGGCGGCGCTGGTCCCGATGGCGAACCTGACCCTGCGCCCCGTTCCCGAAGGGCTCTCAGACGACGTCGCCCTGTTCGCCGGCGACGTGATGGGCACGGCCTACCATGCGGTGCAGAGCAGTGGCATCCGTCCCGGCGACAGCGTGGCCGTCCTTGGCCTGGGGCCAGTCGGACTGTGCGCGGTCCAGGTCGCGGCCGCGGCCGGCGCCGGGCCGGTGCTGGCCGTCGACAGCGTCGCCGAGCGCCTGGAGATGGCCCGCAGCTTCGGCGCCGTCCCCGTGCACCTGACCGAGGAGAGCCCGCGCGACGTGGTCCGCCAGCTGACCGAGGGGCGCGGCGTGGCCGCCGCGATCGACGCCGTGGGGCATCCCGACGCCCTCGACCTCGCCATCCGCCTCGCGCGCAGCGCGGGCACCGTGGTCGCCATCGGCGTCTACGCGGAGCCGTGCCAGGTGCACATGGGGGTGGTGTGGATAAAAGGACTGACGCTGCGCACGGGACAGGCCAACGTCATCGGCCACGTCGATCGCGTGCTGGGGATGCTCGCCGCGGGCACGCTCGACCCGACCCCGCTGGTCACGCATCACATGTCCCTGGACGACGCGCCCGAGGGGTACGCCATCTATGACCGCCGTGAGGCGCTGAAGATCGTCCTGCGTCCCTGAACCGGTGAGTCGCGGACGCGATGGGCGCGGCGTCGCACGAAAGCTCTCCTCAGCGCACGGGTTCTGACCACAGATGTCGTGCGGTTGTAAAGCCCCCACATTTTTTGTTTACGGGGGGTGTGAACCTGTGCAGGCAAGGGTAGGACCGGGCCGAACCGGGAGGTAGGCCCGGAACAGAACAACCGACGGCAGGTTCGTGTAGGGTGCCGAACTGCTGGTCTGGACGTGTGTTGGACCAGCGTCGGCAAACACTCAAAGCCGCCAGAGTGCTGCCGAGTAAGGGATTGTCCAATGAGTGACTCAGACACAGCTGTGCTGTGCCTCGGTAAGGCACGCGCCTGGACTGCCGCTCCGCGCCTCGTCGCCGCGCTCGCGGTGCTCGTCGCGTTCGTGTCAGTGGTGCCAGTGGCCGCCGCGCGCGAACGACGTGGCATCGGCGCCCGATTCGTCTCCGCCGGCGCCCGTTACTCCTCGGCCGGCCGCTCGCGCCCGTCCAGCGCATCGCATGTCCGCCGCGCGGCCGTGATCCGTCGCCACGGCTGCGCCGGCGCCGGCGCCCCCATCGCGCGGGCCTCCCGCTCACTGCTCCAGCGCGCCGTGGTGTGCCTCGTCAACGTCCAGCGACATCAGCGGGGGCTACCCGGCCTGCGCGAGAACGCGCGTCTGAACCGCTCCGCCCAGGGGTGGACGAACGTGATGGTCACCCACCGTGACTTCAGCCATGGCGCTGACTTCGCCGCTCGCATCAGTGCTGTCGGTTTTGACTGGTCAAACGTCGGCGAAAACATCGCCACCGGCTACCGCAGTGCCGCTGGCGTCGTCCGCGCCTGGATGGCCAGTAAGGGCCACTGCCAGAACATCCTCAACCCCGTCTACCGCTACGTGGGTACCGGGGTATCCGACAACTCCATCTCGGGCTACAGCACGCTCGCGGGCACCTGGACGCAGGACTTCGGCCTGCTCATGGGCCAGCACGCGGCCTCGGGCAACTGGGGCCCCGCTGAGGGCTGCCCCTACACCTAGGCTGAGGCCTCGGTTCGAGCCCGCCGCGGGCGGTCAGCTGGCGGCGACACGCGCCGCGCTGTCAAAAGGCGCGGTGTCGCGCAGGTACCACTCCGCATCGAGCGCCGCCTGACAGCCCGAGCCGGCGGCGGTGATCGCCTGGCGATAGGTGTGGTCGACCACGTCGCCGGCGGCGAACACCCCGGGGACGTTGGTCAGCGTCGACTTGCCCTGGGTCACGACATAGCCGCCGTCGTCGATCTCGACCTGTCCCTGCACGAGCTGGGACTGCGGATCGTGCCCGACGGCGATGAACGCCCCCGTGATCTCCAGCTCCTTCTCGGAGCCGTCGACAGTGTTGCGCAGGCGGGCCACCTCCAGAGACTTCTTCTCGCCGGCATGGAACTCCTCGACGACGTAGGGCGTGATCCACTCGATATTGGGAATCGCGCGAGCGCGCTCGAGCATGATCTTGGAGGCCCGGAACTCGTCGCGACGGTGGACGATGGCCACCTTGGAGGCGAATTTGGCCAGGAACATGGCCTCCTCCATCGCCGAGTCGCCGCCGCCGACGATGAGTGTCGGCGCCTGCTTGAAGAAGGCCGCGTCGCAGGTGGCGCAGTAGCTGACGCCGCGGCCCGAGAGCTCCTGCTCGCCGGGGACGTCCAGCTTGCGGTGCTGCGCGCCCATGGCGAGCACGACGGCGCGACTCAGATGCAGATCGTCGCCGACCCACACCTTGTGGGGCTCTGACCCGTCGGGCGAGAGCTCCACCGCGGTGACGTCGTCGGTCTCCAGGCGCGCGCCGAAACGCTCGGCCTGGTCGCGGAAGTGCTGCATGAGGTCCGGGCCCATGATCCCCGGCGGGAAACCCGGATAGTTCTCGACGTCGGTCGTCTGCTGCAGCAGGCCACCCCAGGCGAACCCCTCGATGACGAGCGGGTCCAGCTCGGCGCGGGCCATGTACAGGGCGGCCGTGTAGCCGGCCGGGCCGCTGCCCACGATGATTGCGTTCTCGATTCTCTGCTCCATCACTTCATTAAGTATAGCTTGGGCTCTCGTCACTCTGCCAGCGGTGCACGGTGCGCCGCAGCTGAAGATAGGCCACGGCCCCCGGCAGGGTCGGGATCCAGAATGAGAATGCCCGATAGGCCAGCACCGACACCACGGCGAGCGGCGGGGAGATCCCGAAGGCCGAGAACGCGCCGATCATGGCTCCGTCGACTCCGCCGATGCCGCCGGGGAGCGGCAGGACGTTGCCGAGTTGCCCGATGAAGTACGACATGACGACGACCGCGGTGGGCGGGCTGCCGCCGAAGGCGTGGAAGCATGACCACAGCACCGCGATGTCAAAGCCCCACCAGGCCACGGATCCCAGCAGCGACAGGTCGCGGTCGCGCACCAGCCGCATCGCCGTGCGGATGCCGCTGGCGGCTGCGGCCGGAGCGGCGGCGGCGTGGCTGGCCAGCCGCCCCAGGCGCCCGCCGTGCGACCAACGGGCCACGAGGCGGTCGAAGTCGCCGGGGACCAGGGACACGACGAGGAAGATGACGATGACCGAGGCGCCGAAGATCGCGGGCACGACGGTGAGGGCGAACGGGTTCTCGCCCGGGAAGATGCCGAAGTAGAGCCCGAGTCCCGCGATCACCAGCGATCCCATGAACACCGCATAGAGGATGGCCATGAACGCAACCATCCGGCAGGCGACGATGCGCGGCTCCAGCCCGGAGCGGCGCAGCGCCCAGGCGGTGAGGGCGATGCCCCCGGCGCCGGCGGAGGCGAAGAGCCGGGTCGCGGCCACGCCGGCCATGGTGATCTCGTAGCTGGCGCGCCAGTCGATGCGCGTGTCGTCGCGGACGAACACGCCCCGGAACAGCACGACGTAGCCCAAGAACGAGAACCCCTCCAGCACCGCGGCCAGGGCGAGCCACCAGCCGTTGCCGTGCTGGATGCGGTTCCAGGTGTCGCGCAGGCCCAGCAGCTTGGGCAGCACGAAGTACAGAAACGCCACGACCGACACGACGAAGACGACCGATGCCACCAGCCTCCGGCGGGTAAGCCGGATCCGCGGCATCTCCTCCGGGGTACCGGACTCCCGCCGGGGCGCGCCGTCACGCCCGTCAGGTGGTTCGAGGCTCTCGTCCGGCCCGGGCGCGCCGGCGCGCCCGTGCTCGATGGGAGCTCCCCCACGCACGTTCACGCGCCTAGGCGGTCCCGGCCCGCCGTTGCAGCGCCTCCAGGCCCCCGATCAGCGCCCGTGCCCCAGGGAGGGCCCGGCGCGACTGGGTCCGGACGGTCTCGGCCAGAAGCGCACCCGCGATGAGATCGGCGGCGTAGTGCTCACCGAGGTAGACGAGCGCCAGACCCAGCAGCAGCGCATAGCTCCACCCCACCGCGCCCGACAGCGGGCCGACCTCCCCGAGGAGGTGGGCGCCCATCAGAGAGGTGGCGAAATGCAGCGACGGCATGGCAGCGAGCGGATTGCCTCCAAGGACATCGTAAAGGTCCGCCCAGCGGTCACCCCAGAACTCCTCCCCGTACTCGATCATCATGCGGCGCACCGCGCGCATGCGGGCATCCTGCAGCCGGCCGTGCCGCGCCGCGTACCACGGCGGCGCTGTCGGGATCGCCCAGTAGAAGAGCGCCCCCAGGTCGAACACGGTGTACATCCGGGCCGCCGCCGCCGGGGCGCGCTCGGGCGCCCGCCACATCACATACGCGACGCTGCCGTGCGGGACCGCGAACCACACCCAGTGGCACCAGACCAGCAGCCGCTCGAAGCGGTTGATGTGCGCCGGGTCGGAGAAGTCGGTCTGCAGGCGGACCGTCGGCGGTACCCCGAGGCCGAGGACGCGGTCGATCGCGATCGGGTAATCGATGCGCACCCGGGCGGCGAGCGCATCCGGATCGTCGTTGGGCATCTCGTAGGCGGCCAGGTAGGCCCACATGTTCAGTCCGACCAGGGCGATGTCGCGGCCGCGAGTGCGCGGGATCGCCACGGTCAGCGCGGGCGCCGCCACAGCGGAGGCGCCCAGCACGGCCGCCCGGGGCAGCTTGATCCGGCGGCGCAGGACGGGCGCCGCCACCCCCGCGGCGACGAGGGCCCAGGCTGTCGCTCTGATGGCCCGTGACGCTCGCAACCCGCGCCAGTATAAGAAGCGCCCGCCTCCCGTTCCCGCGGGCGCCGAAAAGGCCGCTCCTGGCTCATTCAGAGAGGCGCGCCGGCGAGCGAGGCGAGGCGGCGGCGACGTTGGCAGCCTACGTGCGGGGCGCGAAGCAGGGGCCTTCACTTATAGAATCCCGGCCGCCTTGCGACACGACGTCAACGACGCCAAGTCCCGCCGCCGGCGCCGCGAGCATCCAGATCGCGGTCTGCGGCTGTCCCTCCGTAGCGCGATCCCGATGCTCGGAATCGCCCTGGTGGGCTCACTCCTTCTCGCCCCCGATGCGTTTGCGGGCTTCATCCAGCCCAAGACCGGTGGGTCGCCCAATGCCAACCAGATCCACTCGCTCTACGACGTCGTGCTCTACATCGCGGCCATCGTGGCGGTGCTGGTGGAGGGCGCGCTGCTCTACTCCGTCTTCCGCTTCCGAGCCAAGAAGAACCGGGTCGCGGCCCAGATCCACGGCAACACCCGCCTCGAGATCGGCTGGACGGTCGCCGCGGCGCTGATCCTGGTCGTCCTCACCGTGGTGACCTTCATCAAGCTGCCGAGCATCGTCAACCCACCCAACTCCTCGGCGAGCGGGATCGTGCTCTCGGCATCGGTCAACCAGCCCAGTCCGCCGAACGGCAAGAAGCTCACCGTCTGCATCCAGGGGCGGCAGTTCATCTGGCGTTACGTCTACGGCAACGGCTGCCAGAAGGACCCGTTCAACCCCCGCCTGGCGTACTCCTACACCACCATGGTCGTGCCCGAGCACACCACGGTCGTGCTCGTCATCCAGTCCACTGACGTCATCCACTCCTGGTGGATCCCGTCCATGGGCGGCAAGGTCGACGCCGTGCCGGGCTACACCACCTACACGTGGTTCAAGGCGCTGCACACCGGGACCTTCCGCGGGCAGTGCGCGCAGCTGTGCGGGACCAACCATGCCCAGATGGTGGCCTTCGTGAAGGTCGTCCCGCCCAATCAGTACACCTCCTGGGTGTCCCGGCAGAAGCAGCTCATCAGCGCCCAGAACTCCCAGGTGGCGCCGCTGCGAAAGATCCTCACCGCCCAGAATCAGCTAGGAAACTAAAGAGAGCCATGGCGACGATCACGCGCGAAGAAGTCTCGAGGCCCGTCCCCCAGGTCATCGCAACCAAGGTCACCGCGCCTCGGCAGACCAAGCGGTGGCTGGACTGGGTCACGACCACCGATCACAAGAAGATCGGGATCATGTACCTGGTCCTCACCTTCGTCTTCTTCTGCCTGGGCGGCGTCGAGGCGCTGATGATGAGGCTTCAGCTCAGCGTCCCATCCAACACGCTGATCACGTCCGAGCATTACAACCAGCTCATGACGATGCATGGGACGACGATGATCTTCCTGTTCGTCGTCCCGGTGATGGCGGGCTTTGCCAACTACTTCCTGCCGCTGATGATCGGCGCCCGGGACATGGCGTTCCCGCGGCTGAACGCGCTCTCGTTCTGGCTGCTGCTGTTCGGCGGCATCGTCTTCTACGCGACCCTGTTCTTCCACCCGCCCAGCGCCGGGTGGTGGAGCTACCCGCCGCTGTCGGAGTCGCTGTACTCGCCCAACGGCGGCCAGGACGCGTGGATCTTCCTCATCCACATCACCGGCATCTCCTCGCTGGTGGGCGCCATCAACTTCTACGCCACGATCCTCAACATGCGGGCGCCGGGCATGTCGTGGAACCGCCTGCCCCTGTTCGTGTGGACGGTGCTGGTCTACGCGATCCTCCTCATCATCGCGCTGCCCGTCGTCGCCGCCGCGGTCACGATGCTGCTCACCGACCGGCACTTCGGCACCCACTTCTTCGACCCCACCGCCCACGGGTCGCCGGTGCTGTGGCAGCACCTGTTCTGGTTCTTTGGCCACCCGGAGGTCTACATCATGATCCTGCCGGGGTTCGGGATCATCTCCGAGGTCATCCCGGTGTTCTCGCGCAAGCCAATCTTCGGCTACAAGGCGATCGCGGCCTCGACGGCGGTCATCGCCTTCCTGGCCACGCTCGTGTGGGCCCACCACATGTTCGCCTCGCCGGTCCCGATCGTCGTGCTGGGCTTCTTCATGCTGAGCTCGTTCCTCATCGGCGTACCCACCGGGGTCAAGATCTTCAACTGGATCGCGACCCTGTGGCGCGGCTCGATCGTCATGACCACGTCCCTGTACTTCGCCGTCGGGTTCATCGCCAACTTCATCATCGGCGGCATCACCGGCATCTTCCTGGCCGTGTTCCCGGTCGACTGGCAGCTCAACGACACCTACTTCGTCGTCGCCCACTTCCACTACGTGCTGATGGGCGGCGCCGTGTTCACCGTGTTCTGCGGGATCTACTACTGGTTCCCCAAGATCGCCGGGCGGATGCTGAGCGAGGGCCTGGGCAAGCTGTCGTTCTGGCTGATGTTCATCGGCTTCAACATGACCTTCTTCGTCCAGCACGCCATGGGCCTCTCGGGCATGCCGCGGCGTATCTTCACCTACCAGCCTGGGCTGGGATGGTCCACCTACAACCTGATCTCGACGATCGGGTCGTTCATCCTCGGCGCAGGGGTCCTGGTGACGATCATCAACGTCGCGCGGAGCCTGAAGGTCGGGCGGATCTCCGGCCCTGACCCGTGGAAGGGCAACACGCTGGAGTGGTTCACGACCTCGCCTCCGCCGGTCAACAACTTCGACGAGATCCCGCGGGTGCGCTCGGTGGAGCCCATGCGCGACATCCGGCGCCAGGTCGAGCGCGCCACCGGCGTGACGCAGCGGACCGGCGGCAGCGAGCAGTTCGCCCGTTCGGGCGGGTGAGCCGAATGAGCGCCGGCCCCAGGAGCGCCGCGGTCACCGCCGCTCCCGGCGCGACCACCGGAGTGGGCGCCCGCCAGCTCGTCGCCGACTACGTCGACCTGACCAAGCCCAAGGTCCAGTCGCTGCTGCTGTTCACGACGGTGATGACCATGGAGGTGGCCGGCGACCCCTCCGTCTCGCGCGTGGCCCTCACCTGCGCCGGCGGCTACCTGTCGGCGGGGGGCGCCGGCGCCATCAACCACTACTGGGACCGCGACATCGACGCGCGGATGCGGCGCACGGCCAACCGGCCTGTCCCCTCCGGGCGCGTCAGCCCCGCGGCCGCGGTGCGCTACGGCATCGCCCTGGAGGTGCTCTCCTTCCTCCTGCTCTCCCTCACGGTCAACGTGCTCGCGGCGGCGCTGGCGCTGGCCGGCTTCGTCGGCTACGTCGGCGTCTACACGATGTGGCTCAAGCGCCGCACGCCGCAGAACATCGTCATCGGTGGCGCGGCCGGGGCGATGCCGCCGCTGGTCGCCTGGGCGGCCACCCGCGGTTCGCTGTCCTGGACGGCGGTCTATCTGTTCGCCATCGTCTTCTACTGGACCCCGGCCCACTTCTGGGCGCTGAGCCTGCTCATGAAGGACGAGTACGCCGAGGTGGGCGTACCGATGCTCCCGGTGGTGCGCGGCGAGGCCACCACCCGCCTGCACATCGTGCTCTACTCGGCGCTGCTGTACTCGGTCAGTCAGCTGCCGTTCTGCGTCGGGGTGTTCGGAGGCGTCTACCTCGGCGCGTCGATGGCGCTCGGGCTCGCCTTCATCGGCGGCGCGGTGTGGCTGTACCGCAAGGCCGACCGCCGCACCGCCCTGCGCCTCTACCTCTTCTCGATGCTCTACCTCGCGCTGCTGTTCGCCGCGATGGTGCTCGACGTCAAGCTCTAGCAGGACCCCGTCAACCCCGCCAACGATTAGGATCTAGGACCACTATGGATCGAAAGCTCGCCCGCAAGAACCTGCGCTCCGGCCTGCTGGCGGGCGCGGCCTGCCTCTTCATGTTCGGGATCACCTTCGTGGCCGCCGCCATCTACGTCCACTCGTGAGCGACGTCAACGAGGAACCGCCGCCCGTCGGCGAGGAGATCCACCTCCCAGGTCCGACGTTCATCCCGGTTGCGAGCGCGGCCGCGATCACGCTCATGGTGATCGGGACGACGATCAACTGGCTCATCTCGATCGTCGGGCTCATCCTCTTCGTCGTGACCACCGTGATGTGGATCCGCGACACCCGCCGCGACATCTCAGAGCTCCCGGAGGAGCACCACCACTAGTGTCTTGAGTTGTTAATTCGTGAGCAGTCTCGGGAGTGGCTGGGCGTGGCTGGCGGGGGGCGACGACGTAAGTCGTACTGGTGGTCCGGCGTGGTCGTCGCCTCCCGTCAGGCGCGTCCAGACGCCGCGAGGCTGCCACCGAATTAGCGGCTCACGACACTAGCCTCGATCGGCGGCCCCGTTGGTCTGGGGCTGCCTGGGGAGTCTGGCGTTACCCGGGGGTGTGGCGTCGCCTGGGGTCTGGCGGTGCCTTGAGGGTCTGGCACTGCCTGGGGCCGGGTGCCGTGTCAGGGGGTGAGGCGGCCCGTGGTGGGTCATGTCGGTGGCCGCGCGCGCGGGAGCAACGGTCCCCCGGGTGCCCCGGCCACCCCGCCTTGGGACGTTGACGCCCGAGACGGCGGCAAACGTCCCGGGCGACATCGCGGCCAGTGCGCCGCGGGACGTTGACGCCCCAGACGGCAGCAAACGTCCCGGGCACATGGCAGCGGCCCCGGCGCGGGACGTTTGCGGCCGGCCCTTGGGGGCGGCACTGACGACGGCAGGGCGGCTATCCCGAGCGGCGAGACCGGCCGGCGCGGCCGCGGACGCCGGGACGCCCCTCCGGGGATCAGCCCGCGGACGCCGGGACGCCCCTCCGGGGATCAGCCCGCGGACGCCAGGAAGCCCCCTCCGGGGGATCAGCCCGCGGACGCGGGGACGTCGCAGTTGGCGCCCTCGCCGCACCACACCCTGACGATGTCGCGCATCGACAGGATGCCCACCACGTCGGACCCGTCGAGCACCACGAGGTGGCGGAAGCCTCCGTCGATCATCGTCGCCGCCGCGTGCTCCAGCGACCAGTCGCCTCGGGCGAAGGTGAGGTTGGCGGTCAGGTGGTCGGCGACGTGCTCGGCGTTGGGATCCTTACCCTGCGCCACCGCCCGCAGGATGTCGCGCTCGGTGATCACCCCGGGTCCCTGGGCCTCCGGATCGTGGACGACGGCCGCCCCCACACGGCGTCCCCACATCGCCGCGGCGGCGTCGCGCAGGGAGTGCCCCGGCCCCACCGTGAGAACCACATCGGACATCCCTTCTGAAACGAACATTGCGCGCCTCCCGCTGAGATTGCAACGATTGCCTCAATCATAGGCAATCAGGTCAGGAGCGGAACGGACCTGGTTTCGTTCGTCGTCCGAAACCCATAGGATGCGGGGCGTAGATGAGGACACAAGGCGGGAGACGTGCGTAACAGACCTCTGCTTCAGATGGTCGTCATCGGCGTCATCGGCGTCGTCATCGGCATCCCGCTGGCGCTGGTCATTCCATGGTTCCCCGCCGACGGCTCGACCCAGGCGCACAACATCCACACGCTGTACGACGTGCTGCTGATCGTCTCGGTGCCGATCTTCGTGGTCGTCGAGACGGTGGTGCTCTACTCGGTCTGGAAGTTCCGGATGAAGCCCGGCGAGGAGGAGAAGGACGGTCCCCCCATCCACGGCAACACGCGGCTGGAGGTCGTGTGGACGGCCCTGCCGGCCATCCTCATCGTCGGCCTGTGCGGGTACGCCTATTCGGTCCTGCGCTCCAACGAGAAGACCCACCCCGGGGCGATGGTCGTCAACGTCACCGAGCGCCAGTTCGCCTTCCAGTTCGCCTATCCGCAGTCCGGCGGCAAGCAGATCCTCTCCGCCGCTCTGTACCTGCCCCAGGGCCGCCCGGTGGTCTTTCACCTGACCTCGGTGGACGTCATCCACAGCTTCTTCGTCCCCGAGTTCTCCGAGAAGCTCGACGCCGTCCCGGGCGTGACCACCACGGTGCGGGTGACGCCCACGCGGCTGGGCAACTACCCCGCGGAATGCACCGAGCTGTGTGGCGCGGGGCACTCGCTCATGCGCGCCGCCGTGCACGTCGTCACGCCGACGACGTTTCGGACCTGGCTGATCCATCAGAAGCCCAACGGCCCGCCGCCGATCGGCACCCCGCCGCCGAACGCCAGCCAGACCGGCACCACGCCTGGCGGTATAACCGGAGGATCGAACGCAGGATGAGGAGGAAAGAAAGCATCGTGAGGAAGGAGAGCTGATGGCCATTCCGGCAAAGCTCCGCGCGCCCGGCTGGTACAGGGCCGCCATGTTCGACGTCATGGGCTTAGGGTTCGCCTTCGGTCTGACCGTGCTCGTGCGCTGGCTGATGCACCAGCACCCCGTCATCGACGGCAACGCCATCACGATCGTGGCCCTCATCGCCGTCCCGCTGTTCTTCCTGGTCGGCCTGGGCACGGCCGATTACTGGTTCTACTGGATAGCCGGGCGGCCGACCCGCCCCGAGGATCACTCCTCGCACGGCGCCCACACCTGGCGCGACTACTTCCGCGTCAACACCGATCACAAGGTCATCGGGATCCAGTACACGGTCACCTCGTTCTTCTTCCTGCTCGTGGGCGGACTGCTGGCCATGCTCATCCGCGCGCAGCTGGCCAAGCCGGGCATGCAGTTCCTCACCCCCGAGCAGTACAACGGGGTGTTTTCGGTCCACGCCACCGTGCTCATCTTCCTGTTCGTCATCCCGGTGTTCGCGGGGCTGGCCAACTTCGTGCTGCCGCTCATGATCGGCGCGCCCGACATGGCGTTCCCCCGGCTGAACGCGCTGTCGTACTGGATGCTGCCGATCGCCGGCGTGCTCATGCTCATGAGCTTCCTCGCCCCCGGCGGCTCGTTCGCCGCCGGCTGGACCGCCTACGCCCCGTTGTCCACGACGATGCCGCTGGGGCAGCTGTTCTTCACCATCGCGGTGCAGTTCGCCGGCGCGTCGTCGATCGCGACCGCGCTGAACTTCCTGGTGACCATCATCACCATGCGCGCGCCCGGGATGAGCTTCTTCCGGATGCCGCTGCTGGTGTGGGCGAACTTCTCGACCTCGCTGCTGGTGGTCATCGCCACTCCGTTCATCGCGGCATCGCAGTTCTTCGTCCTGCTGGACACCGCGCTGCACTTCCACTTCTTCGACGCCTTCGTCGGCGCCGGCAAGAACGGCAACGTGATCATGTACCAGCACGTCTTCTGGTTCTACTCGCACCCCGCCGTCTACATCATGATGCTGCCCGGATTCGGGATCATCTCCGAGGTCATCGCCGTCAAGTCGCGCAAGCCGATCTTCGGCTACCGGATGATGGCCTTCTCGCTGCTGGCCATCGTCGTGCTCGGCTTCACGGTGTGGGCCCACCACATGTTCGTCAGCGGCATGGCGCCGTGGATCCGCATCCCGATGATGATCACCACGGCCATCATCGCCATCCCCACCGGGATCAAGATCTTCTCCTGGCTGGCGACGCTGTGGCGCGGCGTGCTGCATCTGGACACGCCGATGCTGTTCGCGCTGGGCTTCCTCACCATGTTCACGCTGGGCGGGATCAGCGGCGTCATGCTGGCCATGATCCCCTTCGACATCCACGTCAGCCAGACGTACTTCATCGTCGCCCACATCCACTACGTGCTGTTCGGCGGATCGCTGTTCACGATCTTCGCCGGCGTTTACTACTGGTTCCCGAAGATGACCGGGCGCATGTTCGATGAGCGCCTGGGCAAGTGGCACTTCTGGATGACGTTCATCTTCTTCAACCTGACCTTCGGCCCGATGCACCTCATCGGGATCCAGGGCATGCCGCGACGGGTCGCCGAGTACGCGGAGAAGTTCGCCGCCTGGAACCTCTTCATCTCGCTGTCGTCGTTCGTCCTGGGCGCCAGCACCCTGATCTTCCTCTACAACATCGTCGCGAGCTGGCGCTGGGGTCCGCGCGCCGCGGCCAACCCATGGCGGGCGATGACGCTCGAGTGGCAGGTCTCCTCGCCCCCGCCGATCTTCAACTTCGACGCCGTCCCGACGGTCGTCGGCGGCCCATACGAGTACGGCGTCCCCGGCGCGGTGCACGGGATCTTCAAGCCGCCCACGGAGGCCAGACCAGTGCCCGCGGGCGCGGTCGCAGGTGATCAGGGCGGCGAGTTCCGTACGCCGCCGAGCCAGGAGAGCCACGAATGAGGACGATCCTCGTCATCGCCAACGAGACCATCGGCGGCAAGCCGCTCGTCGACACGGTGCGCCGCTACGCGGGCGAGGAGGAATCGCGCTTCGTGCTCTGCGTGCCCCAGACCCAGCCGCGGGCGGGTTACGTGGTCTACGACGACTCGGTCTTCGACGCCGCCCAGACCCGGGTCGACCTCGCCGTCGGGTTCGTCCGCTCCGAGGGCATCGAGGCGATCGGCGAGGTCGGCGATCCCGACCCGTACGCCGCGACGATGGACGCCGTGCGCGAGTACAACCCGGACGCGATCATCATCTCCACCTACCCCGAGTCGCGCTCGGGGTGGCTGCGTCGCGACCTGCCCGAACGCCTGCGCCACGCCACCGGCCTTCCGGTGGAGCACGTGGTCGCCGACATCGACTCCGAGGGCCTGGAGTTCCACATCACCCTGGCGGTGGCCAACCGCTCGGCCAGCGGCGACGAGCTGCTCGATGCCCTCAAGGCCAAGGCGCAGCAGGAGCACGACAGCCACGACCGGCTGTTCATCGTGCTCGTGCCCCAGGAAGGGGGCGGTGGCGCCTCGGCGCGCCGTGCCCGCACGCGGCTGTCGCTGGTGCTGGGGCGCCTGCGCGAGGCCGGGCTGACCGGTGCGGGGATGATCGGGGACCCGGATCCCTTCACGGCGATCACCAATGCCCTGCAGTACTTCCGGATCGACGACATCATCATCTCCACCCTGCCGGAGACCAAGTCCGGCTGGCTGCGCGCCGACCTCATCCAGAGGGTGCGCAGCGCCACGGGCAAGGATGTGGAGCACGTCGTCGCCCACGACTCCGTCCGCGCCGCCTAGTGGTGGCTCTCACCAGAGGCGGGATGACCGCCAGGAGGACCTGATGGAAGCCGCTTCGATCGCCCACGCCGACCACCACGGACCGCCCGCGGCACACAAGTCCTCCCGGGTGGAGGCGCCGACGCTGGGGATGCTCCTGTTCATCATCTCCGAGGTGATGATCTTCGGCGCCTTCTTCACGGCCTACTTCTTCATCCGCGTCGTCAACCACAACCCGTGGCCGGCGTCGGGCACCAAGCTCCCGGAGGCGGTCGCCGGCATCAACACCGCGATCCTGCTTTCCTCGTCGCTGACGATCCACTGGGCGCTGACCTCGATCAAGAGGGGCAACCGGTTCGGACTGAAGGCCGGGATGGTCACCACGTTCCTGCTCGGCCTCACGTTCCTGGCCGTCCAGATCAACGAGTACGTCCATATCGGCTTCGCCCCCCACGACTCCGCGCAGGCCACGGTCTTCTACTCGCTCACCGGCCTGCACGGCGCCCACGTGTTCATCGGCCTGTGCATGCTCCTGATGGTGACCGTCCGCTCGTTCCGGGGGCATTACTCCGCCGAGCATCATCAGGGCATGGAGGTGCCGGGGATCTACTGGCACTTCGTCGACATCATGTGGGTGATCGTGTACACGACGGTCTATGTGATCTAGGGCTCTGCCTGCGTCCGGCAGGCGTCGCCTCCTTCCGCCGCCCCCGCGCCGTCCGCCGTGAAGGTCCGCCTCATCCCTCCCAATCCGCTGCGCTCGGAGGCCGGCGCGTTCGGCTTCCTGGTCTGGTTCGTCTGCGTGGTGGCGGCCATCGCCGTCATCGTGCTCATCATCCAGGCCCTCTCCTGAACCCTCCGCCGGCGTGACACCATAGGCAGCGGTGCTGTTGCCGCCTCTCCCCTTCGCCGACGCGCCGGTGCAGACGATCGGCTTCCCGGTCCTGATCGTGCTCGCGTGGGTCCCCTACCACCTGCGCGCGCGCACGCTGGCTCGTCATGGACGCCCCGTGCCCGGGTGGCGCTACGCCTGCTACGTAGCCGGCCTGGCGGTGCTCGAGATCGCGGTCAGCCCGCCCGTCGACACGCTCTCAGATCAACTGCTGCTCGCCCACATGGCCGAGCACCTGTTGATCGGCGACATCGCGGCGCTCCTGCTCGTGCTGGGCATGACCGGTCCGCTGATCGCGCCGCTACTGCGCAATCCGGTGATCGCCCGCCTGCGCATCCTGGCCCATCCCGTGGTCGCCATCGTGCTGTGGGCGGTCAACTTCTACCTCTGGCACACCCCCGTCCTCTACCAGGCGGCGCTGCGTCACGACGCGCTGCATGCCCTGGAGCATGCGACCTTCCTGGTGTTCGGGATGGCGGTGTGGATGGCGCTGCTGGGGCCGCTGCCCAAGCCGCAGTGGTTCAACAACGCCGCGCGCCTGGTCTTCATCGTCGCCGTGCGCCTGGCCGGCACGGTCCTGGCCAACGTCCTCATCTTCGGCGGGACGGTGTTCTACCCCATCTACCGCCCCGGCGATGCACTCTGGCACATCAGTGCCACCGCTGACCAGGTGGCCGCGGGCGGGCTCATGATGGTCGAGGAGAGCTTTCTGACGATCGGGCTGTTCTGCTGGCTGTTCCTGCGCGTGGCCCGCGAGAACGATGAGCGCCAGGCGCTTATGGACTTCGCCCGGGAGCACGACCTGGAGCTCGATGACCGCAGGGCCGCCCGAGCGGTGGCCGCGGGACGCAGCGAGGAGCTCTGGCAGCGGCTGCGCGAGCGCGCGGCCGCGCCGACAGCCCCTATTTCGCCGCCGTCGACAGGAAGTTGACCAGCGCCGTGATCTCGCTGGGAGTCAGCGTCTGGCCGAAGTTCGAGGGCATCACGCCCGCCTTGTAGCCCGACGGGATGTAGGCGTAGGGCTTGACGATGGCCGTATGGATGCACTGCTTGAGCGTGGCGCCGCGGACCTGCTTGGACTGGGCGGTGGCGCAGCTGGTCTTGAGATCCTGGTCGAGGTTGGGACCGACGGTCCCGTTGGTACCGGCGGCGGCCAGCGTGTGGCAGCTGCCACAGCCACCCACGCCGGTGAACACCTGCTTGCCGGCCTGCGGGGTCGTGCCGGTGACGCCGCCGGCGGTCGCCAGTGAGCCGGTGTCCTTGCCCGGCTTCGCGGCGACGGCTGCGACATAGGCAGCCACGTTCTGGGCATCCTGGCCCTCGACGATGCCCTGGGGCATCACGCCCTGGGTGTTGGGATAGCGGATCCAGTAGTCGACGAGCCCTTGGATCGAGGTGCTCTTGACCCCATCGGTGCGGTCCTGGCGGAAGGCGTCGTCCAGATTGGGGCCGGTGGTCCCGCTCGTGCTGGCATGCGCCAGCGTGTGGCAGGAGCCGCAGGTCTTCTGGAACATGACCTTGCCCGAGACCAGGTTGGCGCTGGGATGTTTGATGCCGCTCGCGCACCCGCCGAGAGCCAGCATCACTGAGATCCCGGCAGCGAGCCAGATCACGGTGCGACGGAATCGTGATGGGCGGTGCAGCATCTCCCAGGGCGGCACTCTATCCCAGGACGCGGCGTGCTTGCGCCCCCACGAGTCGTCAGGCGGGGTCTGGTGCCGCCCGACCCGCTGGTAGCATCAGCCCGCATGAGGTTGCACCAGAAGTACCGCATGCGGACGCCCTCCACCGGGCGCGAGGTGATCATCGAGGCCGAGCCCGATCAGATCTATCTGGATCGTGAGACGGGCGAGGAGCTGGAGGTCGTCGCGCAGCTGCTGCCGCTGGCCCCCACGCCGTCTGAGCTGCCCTGGAAGGTGGAGAACCTGCGGTTCTGCAACTGGTGTGAACAGCTGGCGCAGAAGGACCTCAACGACTGCCCGGTCTGCGGCAGGCGCATGGAGCCGCTCGGCTCCTAGAGGTTTCGCCTGTGGGCATGATTCAGCCCGTCTCACGCCGATCCACAACGAGGCTCCTGGTCGCGGCCCTCACCGCGGGGGCCTTGGCCGTGGGCCTCGCCGCCTGTGGCGGTGGTGACAGCTCGACGGCGGACACCGCGGGGGCGCCGCCGTTCACGGTGCCCAGCCAGGCGCCCGCGGTCGCCTCCAACACCGCGACGACGACGACCTCGAGCAGCTCGTCCACCACCGCCACCAACACCACCGGCGGCGGCGCGACGACGCCGTCCAGCGGTGGCACCTCCCCCTCCAGCGGAGCGACGGCCCCGTCGGGCACCACCCCGTCGGGCGGCAGCGCGCCGCCTGCCACCACTCCCTCGGGTGGTGGCGGCACCGGCGGAGGCGGCAACACCGGGACCTCCGCCAACGGCGGCAGCGGCCTGGACTCGGCGTTCTGCCAGCAGAACCCCGGGGCCTGCTGACCCTCTCTCAGCTGCCGTCGGCCCCTCGGGCCTGACGGCTACTTCTTCGGGGTGGGGCCGCCGACGTAGGTCTTGGGGTAGGGCTGGTTGACGATCTCGGTGGCCGAGTACTCCACACGCGTGCCCGTGTAGTTGCACAGGTACTGCTGGCTCGCCCCGACGGTCATCTGCGCGGTCTGGGACCCGGGCGGGTGCGTGCAGTTGGCCCTCCGGCTCTGGCGGTAGGAGTACTTGCTCGCGGTGAGGTTGTAGGAGAGCACCGGTGCCCACGTGGGCACCGTGAGGCCGATCACGTCACCGGGCTTGACCGCGAGAGCGGTGAGCGTGGTGAAGGCCGGCGGCAACGAGAGCGGCTCCTCCAGGACCTGGCCCAGGAAGGGGATCAGGTGGAAGACGGCGCTCTGCGCCGCCACCGTGTACTTGTTGTGGGTGCTGGGCCGCAGCACGGAGAGCGCGACCTGCGGCGTCCCGCCGTACTGCTGGTCGAGGCCGTGGATGTAGCCGAGCTCGGTCTTGGTGTCCGAAGAGAGCTTGGAGAGGCCGATGGTGAAACCCACGATCCACCCGGCCTTCTTGACCTTGGTCGGGTCGAGCAGGCCGTTGGTGTTGGACTGGACCGCCGTGGTGCGCGTGAGGATGATCAGGCACTGCGACGCGGCGACGCCGGTGGGACAGGATGGGGCGGTGATGGGGCTGCTCGTCGTCTGGCCAAGCTCCAGCATCTGGGCGGAAGCCGAGCCGGGCGCGATGAGGCCGAGAACGGCGAGCCCGGCTGCAGTTGCGAGGGAAAAGCGTTTCATGTCCTTCAGTGAACACCACCGGGGGGCGTCAGTTGCGGCTTGACGGCAAGCCTGCACGAGGCAGCCGCGACCGCACGCCGCCAGAGGGGCGGCCCGAGGGCCTCGCGTATGGCTGACGTGGGTGAGCTAGATCTTGGTGACGTTCACCGCTTTGGGGCCCTTGGGACCGGCCTCCTCCTCGTAGGAGACCTTCGATCCCTCAGGCAGCGAGCGGTATCCGTCGCCGTTGATGCCCGTGAAGTGCACGAACAGGTCGCGACCTCCGTCATCGGGCGTGATGAACCCGAAGCCCTTGTCGTCGCTGAACCACTTGACGGTACCCGTTGCCATGAAATTCCCTTCGTTTTCCCCGTAGTGCAGGCCAAAGCCCGATGAGACGCGGGAAACGTACCAGGGTCCGCGCACGAGCGGTAGGTAATTTCTGTCGCAACCCCCGGGGGCGGAAACCTGCGCGACGCCACCTCCCTCCGGAAATGGGCGTACCGAGGCACCCGAAACTCCGTTTCGTCCCTACCGCAGGGCGTCGGCGTCGGCGCTGATCTCGTCGAGATCTCCGGGCGACGGGGTCCAGGGCAGGCGCATCGGATCGCCCTCGTAGCGCGGGATCACGTGGATGTGGAAGTGGAAGACCGTCTGCCACGCCGCCGATCCGCACGAGTTGATCAGGTTCACCCCGTCGGCGTCCAGGCGCTCCACGGCGGTCCGCGCCAGCCGCTGGGCGGCGGCCACGGTGGCGGCCAGATCCTCGGCCTCGATCTCGAGCAGGTTGACGGCGTGCCGGCGGGGGATGACGAGCGCGTGACCGCGCGTGGCCGGGTTGATGTCCATGAAGGCGATGGTCCGCTCATCCTCGTCGACGCGTTGGGACGGAATCTCGCCGGCGACGATCTTGCAGAACAGGCAGTCGGGATCTCGGTCGCTCACCGGGCGCAGCTTAGCCCTTCGGATCCGCGGCGAACAATTCGCGGGCACGAGCGATGGCCTCCTCGCGCGTGGCCACCTCCCCACTGAAGCTGGCCGCCTCGAGCTCGGCGAGCAGGCCGCCGACCATCGGCCCCGGCTTGATCCCCAGGGCGCGGGCCAGCTCGTCGCCGCGCAGCGGGGGCCGCGGCGGGTCGGCGATCCAGGCCAGCCCCTCGGCCAGCATCTGGCGCGCGAGCGTCAGATGCTTGGCGATGGCCCGCTCGGCGTTGTCGCCGCGGGTGGCGAGCCGGTCGGCGACGCTCAGCAGGGTGACGTCCACGGCCACGGGCGCGGTGGCGTGCAGATAGTCGTAGACGGCGCGGCGGCTGAGGGGCATCTCGTGCACCATGAAACCGAGGCGCAGGTGATGGCGCGTGAGCGCCGCCACGTGGTCGCGCAGGCGCTCAGAGGCGCGCAGCCGCCCCAGGATGTCCGAGGCCAGCCGCGCCCCGGCCTCGTCGTGGCCCATGAACGTCACCCGGCCCTGCGGCGTCACCGCGCGCGTCTGGGGCTTGGCGATGTCGTGCAGCAGCGCGCCGAAGCGCAGCGCCTGGGCGCGGTTGAGCTCGTTGGCCAGGGGCGCGGCCAGGTAGGCCGTCAACGCGGGCGCCTCGGCGCCGGCCAGGCGCTCGGGATCGCGCTCGAGAGCGATCGCCTCCGCCAGCACCGAACGGGTGTGGTCGGCGACGTCGAGGTGGTGAAAGCGGCTCTGCTCGACGCCCCGCAGCGCGGCGAGCTCCGGGAGGATCACCTCGGTCACCCCGACGTCATCCATCAGATCGAGCCCCCGCAGCGCGGCCGGGCCGCATACCACGCGCCGCAGCTCGACGAACATCCGCTCGGGAGCGACCCCGGCCAGCGCCGGGGCCGCCCGACGCGCGAGCTCGAGCGTCTCCCTGTCCACCGCGAAGCCCAGCTCGCAGGCGATCCTGGCCAGCCGCAACGTGCGCAGCGGATCGCGCTCGAACACGTCGGGCGAGACAGCGCGCACCCGGCGGCCCCGCAGGTCCTCCAGACCGTGGAAAGGGTCGACGTAGCCCGGCTCAGCCAGGGGCGCCGCGATGGCGTTGATCGTGAAGTCGCGCCGGGCGAGATCCTCCTCGATGGTCGCGCCGTTGAGCGGGAGCACGTCAACCTGCCAGGCGCGGTCGTGGGCGACCACCCGCCAGGCCCCGAACGCCTCGGACAGCTCGAAGGCGTAGCCGCCGGCAGCCCGTCCCAGCATCCGGGCCGCATCGACCACCGGGCCCGCGATGGCCACGTCGTAATCCGCGGTCTCGCGCTCGAGGAGGCGATCGCGCACCGACCCGCCCACCAGCCACCCGGCGGGCACGATCCGGGCGAGCTCGGCGACCGGGTCGCTCACGGAACCGGGACGCCGTCGCGGTGGTAGCGACGTGGCACGCGCGCCGAGATCCCGCACAGCACTTCGTGGTTGATCGTCTGGAGGCGATTGGCGATGTCCTCCACGGTCTGGCGCTCGTGGCCGGAGCGGCCGATCAGGATCGCGGGCGTCCCCACCTCGACCGCATGGCCCGCCGGGCCGAGGTCGGCGGTGATGTTGTCCATGCTGACCGTGCCCACGAGCGGGTAGCGGCGACCCCTGATGAGCACGTCGCCGTTGTTGGTCAGGCCGCGGCGGACCCCGTCCGCATAGCCGATCGGCATCGTGGCGATCCAGGTGGCGCGGTCGGCGACAAAGCGGCGGGAGTAGCCCACGCTGTCGCCGGGCTCGGCGCGCTTGACCGCGGCGACATAGGAGCTGAGCTCCATGGCGGGCTCCAGGCCCTTGCCGTCGGGGTCGAGGTTCATGGGGTCACAACCGTAGAGCGCGATGCCGCATCGCACCATGTCGAAATGGCTGCTGGGCACGCGTACGGTGGCCGCGCTGTTGGCGGCGTGAACGCGCAGGGGCCCGAACCGCTCCTGCAGCGCGGCGGCGAAGGGCGCGAACACGGCGAGCTGCTCGGCGGCGAACGCCAGGTCGCCGTCCGCGGTGGCGAGATGGGTCATCACCCCAACCAGCGCGAGGACCGGGGCGAGGTCGTGGACCGCCTGGGCCACCGCGAAGGCCTCGTCGGTCCGGCGCGTGCCCAGACGGCCCATGCCGCTGTCGAGCTTGAGATGCACCCTGGTCGGCGCCGCCGCCTCGCCCCGGACGGCGAGCCGGGCGACGAAGCGCTCGTTCCAGGCGACCACCTCGGCGCGCGCGGCCAGGGCGACCGGTAGCTCCTCGTCGCTGATCGCCCCGAGCACGAGTAGCGGGCCCCCCAGGCCCCCGGCGCGCAGCTCGGCCGCCTCGTCCACGGTGGCCACGGCGAGGGTGGCGGCGCCTGCGGCCACCGCGGCGCGCGCCACCGCGACCGCGCCGTGGCCCGAAGCGTCAGCCTTGACCACCGCGCACAGCTCGGCGCCACCCGTGAGCATGGCGCGCAGCGCCGCCACGTTGCGCTCGATCGCGGCCAGGTTGACGCGGGCCAGTGCGCGCAGCGCCATGGAGCCGCCCGCCTAGTCGTCGCCGGCTCGCGCCCGCGGCAGCAGCCCGATCACGTCACCGGCGATCACGCCCTCGGTCCCGATCGTGCGGGCGGCGAGTCGTCCGGCCCGGGCGTGGATGAACACCCCGGCACAGGCGGCGTGAAAGGGATCCATGCCCTTGCCGAGATAGGCGCCGATGACGCCGGAGAGCACGTCCCCGGTCCCCGCCGTGGCCAGCGCCGGCGCCCCGCCGCGGTTGACCGCAGTCCGCCCGTCGGGCGCGGCCACGATCGTGTCGTCCGCCTTGAGCAGCACGATTGCGTCGGCCTGGGCCGCCGCGGCGCGCACGCACCTCAGGCGATGCGCGGCGACCTCGCCGCTCTCGCGGTTCAGCAGCCGCGCCAGCTCGCCGGCGTGGGGCGTGAGCACGGTGGCCGCGCGCCGGTCGGCCAGCGACTGCAGCCGGCCGGCATGGGCGTTGAGCCCGTCGGCGTCCAGCACCAGCGGGATCTCCAGGCGCCGCGCCAGCCTGCGCGCCAGCTTGAACGTGCCCGGCTCCCGGCCCAGCCCCGGTCCGAGCACGAGCGCGTCGGCGCGCTCCGCCGCCTCGAGCACGGGGTCGAGCGCGGCGGGAGTGAGGGCCCCCGCCCGGTCGGGGAGCGGTACCGACATGGCCTCCTGAAGCCGGACCTCGAACACCAGGTTCAGCGAGGCGGGCCCGAGCGCGGTCACGTACCCGGCCCCGGCGCGCATCGCCGATTCGGCGGCCATCGAGGGTGCGCCGGTGAGTCCGGTGGAGCCGCCGCAGACGAGCACGGAGCCGGCGGCGAACTTGGTCGAGTCATGGGCGCGATGGGGCACCGCGTCCAGCACGGCGGGCTCGATGAGCCCGAGCCTGGGCCGCGCGGGCGCCCCCTCGGGAATGCCGATGTCGATGACCACGACGTCGCCGGCGCAGGTCTTGCCGGGGGAGATCCAGAGTCCGGGCTTGGCAGCGTGGAACGTCACCGTGACGGCGGCGCGGACCGCCTCACCGGCGACCTCGCCGGTGGACGCCTCGACGCCGCTCGGCACATCGCAGGCGACCACCAGCGCATCGCCGGACGCGTCGTTGATGGCGGTGATGGCCGACCGGGCGGGCTCCCGCGGCTCCCCGCTGAACCCCGTGCCCAGGATGGCGTCGACGATGACCGCGGCCCCGTTCAGGCCGGCCGGGTCGAACCGGCGTGCGCCGGGCTCGGGCAGTCGGTCGAAGTTGGCCCGGGCGTCGCCGCGCAGCTCCTCGCCGGCCGTCAGCAGCAGGACGTCGACCTCGCGCCCGGCCTCGCGCAGCAACCGCGCCGCGACCAGGCCGTCGCCCCCGTTGTTGCCGCTGCCCACGACCACCACGACGCGCCCTTCGGGAACGCGCCGGCGGACCTCGTCGGCCAGGCCGGCGCCCGCGCGCTCCATCAGGTCGATCCCGGGGATCCCCCGCTCCTCGATCGCCCATGCGTCCGTCGCGCGCTGCTGCTCGGCATCGAGCAGGGGGGTCAGCCAGCCGGGGAGCTCCGGAGCGGAGTCCTCGCCCGGGCGGGGATCGTCACTCATGGGGGGCGGCGATCGCCACCGCGGCAGCCTCGCTGCGGGTGTGCGTGAGGGAGACGCGGACACCCACCCCCAGCGCCGCCGCGCGCTCGGCAGCCGCTCCGGACAGGGCCACCTCCGGCGCCCCGCCCGTGGAGGTGACCTCGACATCGCGGAAGCTCCAGACCTCCAGGCCCAGGGCCTTGGCCACCGCCTCCTTGGCGCAGAAGCGGGCGGCGAGGTGCTGGCCGGGGCGGGCGCGGGAGGCAGCGTACGCCCGCTCGGCGTCGGTGAACAGCCGCTCGGCCAGACGCGGACGGCGCTCCAGCGCGTGCTCCAGGCGCGCAATCTCCAGCAGATCGATCCCGACGGAGGACGGCGCGGGCGGCGTCACTCGACCGTGACGGTCTTGGCCAGGTTGCGTGGCTGGTCGACGTTGAGGCCGCGGAGCCGCGCGATGTGGTACGCGAGCAACTGCAGCGGGATGACGGCCAGCAGCGGCGCCAGCATCCAGTCCGTCCGCGGCACCCGGATCACCTCGTCGGCGTGCTCGCTGATCGTGTCATCGCCCTCGGTGGCCACCGCGATGACGCGGGCCCCGCGAGCCCTGACCTCCTGGATGTTGGAGATCACCTTCTCGAGGACCGGTGACTCGGTGGCGACCACGACCACCGGGGTGTTCTCGTCGAGCAGCGCGATCGGGCCGTGCTTCATCTCACCGGCGGCGTAGGCGTCGGTGGCGATGTAGGAGATCTCCTTGAGCTTGAGCGCCCCCTCCAGCGCCACCGGCAGCCCGATGTGACGCCCCAGGTACAGGAAGAACTCAGCCCGGTGATGGGCCTCGGCGATCGCCTCGATGCCGTTGACGTCGTGATCGAGGAGCTCGGCAATCATGTGCGGCAGGCGCTTGAGATCTGAGATCGGCGGCTTGAGCTCCTTGCGATCCATCACCCCGCGCACCTCGGCCATGCGCAGGGCCAGCAGGTACATGACCGTGATCTGGCTGACGAAGGTCTTGGTGGCGGCCACCCCGATCTCCAGCCCGGCGCGGGTGTAGAGGACCCCGTCGGCCTCGCGCGTCGCCTGGGCCCCCATGACATTGGTCACCGCCAGGACCGCCGCCCCGCGGCCGCGCGCGGTGCGCATGGCCGCCAGGGTGTCGGCGGTCTCGCCCGACTGCGAGATGCCGATGACGAGGTCGTCGGGACCGACCACCGGGTCGCGGTAGCGGTACTCGGAGGCGATGTCGACCTCGACGGGGACCCGGGCCCAGTGCTCGATGGCGTAGCGGCCGATGAGACCGGCGTGGTAGGCGGTCCCGCAGGCGACGATGACCACCCGGCGCACGCGCCGCAGCAGATCGTCGTCGATGGCGATGGCCGGCCCCTCGGTGGACTCGGTGACGCCCAGGTCGATGCCCCACCCGCGCGCGGCGCGCTCGCCGATCGTCTCGGCCACGGCATCCGCCTGCTCGTGGATCTCCTTGAGCATGAACGTCTCAAAGCCCTGCTTCTCGGCGGTGTCGGCGTCCCAGTCGACCTTGACCACCTCGTGCTGGGTGGGCTCGCCGGCCGGTGTGTAGAACTCGGCGCCTTCGCTGCGCAGGACCACCAGCTCGTCGTCGCCGATGTACTGCACGTTGCGGGTCTCGCGCAGGAACGCGGGAATGGCGGAGGCGATGAACATCTCCCCCTCGCCGCGCCCGATGATCAGCGGGCACTCCTTGCGCGCCCCGACGAGCACACCCGGCTCGCGTGCCGACATGGCCACGAAGGCGTAGTGGCCGCGCAGCTCCGCGTAGGCGGCGCGCACCGCCTCCAGCAGGTCGCCGTCGTAGTGATGGGCGACGAGGTGGGCGATCACTTCCGCGTCGGTCTCGGAGGTGAAGACCGCGGGTGGCTGGGCCTCGGTCATGAGGCGGGCCTTGAGGGCGATGTAGTTCTCCACGATGCCGTTGACGACGATGTGAACGCTGTCGGTGGTGTCGTAGTGAGGATGGGCGTTCTCCTCGGTCACGCGCCCGTGCGTGGCCCAGCGGGTGTGCCCGATGCCGGTCTGGGGCAGCGGCCGCTCGGCGACGGCCACGGTCCCCGCGTCGCCGGGCTCGCCACGCGCCGCGTCACGGCGCTCGATGGCCCCGCGCAGCGCCGAGAGGTTGCCGACCGCCCGCACCGCGTCGACCCGATCGCCGTCGAGCACGCTGATGCCGGCACTGTCGTACCCGCGGTATTCGAGCTTCTCCAGCCCCTCCATGAGCAGGGGCCTGACCTTCCGGGGGCCCACATAGCCGACGATTCCGCACATCTCGGTTTCCTCCAGGGGTTGCGCTGCGCAAGACCGAGTCCGTCCGCCTGCCCGTCCACTTGACTCCTGCCGGCAGCGAGAGACTCAGGATATTAACGGCCGCGAGGACCGGTTCTTGCCGGGACGGCTCAGCGCGGCTACTGCCCACCCGCCGCGAGGACTGCCTTGACGACGTCGGTCAACCGGTCACAGACGGCGTCGGTCTCGGACTGGCTGGGGGCCTCCACCATGACGCGGATGAGCGGTTCGGTCCCCGAGGCGCGGACCAGCACGCGGCCGCGGCCCGTCAGAGCCGTCTGCTCGCGATCGATGGCCTCGCCCAGCGTCGGCGCCTCCATGGTCGAGGTCAACGCCCGGCGGTCCTCGGCGCGGATATTGACCAGACGCTGCGGGAGCTTCTCCATGGCGCCGCGCTCGCGCAGGTCGCGGCCGTCCAGAGCCTCCAGGGTCAGCAGCGCGCTGGCGATCCCATCGCCCGAGGGCGCGAATCCAAGCTCGATGATGTGGCCCGACTGCTCACCGCCCAGCGCCCAGCCGCGCCGGCGCAGCTCGTCGAGCACATACCGGTCCCCGACCGCCGTGGTCGCCACCTCGACCCCGGCCTGGCGCATGGCGGTGTGGAACCCGTAGTTGGTCATCACCGTCACGGCGACGCCGCCGCCGGGCAGCCGGTCGCGCCGGTGCAGGTGCAGGGCGGCCAGCGCCACCAGCTCGTCGCCGTCGACCACGTCGCCGTCACCGTCAACGGCCAGGACCCGGTCGCCGTCCCCGTCGAAGGCGAAGGCGAGCTCGTGGCCCCCGTTCCGGGTGCGCTCGATGACCGCATCCAGGTGCGTGGACCCGCAGCCGTCGTTGATGTTGCGCCCGTCCGGCGCGTCGGCCAGCGTCTCGACCTCGGCGCCCAGCCGCCGGAAGATCTCGGGGGCGGCGCGGAAGGTGGCGCCGTTGGCGCAGTCCAGCAGGATCTTGCGGCCGCTGAGGTCCAGACCGGCGAACCGGCTCTGCAGCGCCCGCAGATAGTCCTCCAGCGCCCCGTTGAGCCGGCGGACGCGACCGATTTGGTCCGCCGCGGACGGCGGCTGCTCCAGGGCGGCCTCGATCTCATGCTCGGTGTCGTCGTCGAGCTTGTATCCGTCGGCGGCGAAGAGCTTGATGCCGTTGTCCTCGTAGGGGTTGTGCGAGGCGGAGATGACGGCGGCCAGCGCCAGCTCGTGCCGGCGGACGAGCAGGGGCGCCGCCGGCGTGGGCAGGACGCCGGCGAGGAGGGCATCTCCGCCGGCCGCGGTGACGCCCGCGGCCATCGCTGACTCGAGCATCTCGCCGGACTCGCGCGTGTCCCGGACGATCAGGACCTGGGGGCGCGCAGCCTGGGCACCCGCGGGACGGCCGTCGTAGCGGTCGACCGCGGCGCGCGCCAGCTTCAACGCCAGCTCCGCGGTGATGAAGTCCCCGGCCCGGCCCCGAACACCGTCGGTGCCAAACAGCTGGCGCGCCATCGCGCTAGCCGACCACCAAGGTCAGCGCTTGGAGAACTGCGGCCGCTTGCGAGCCTTCTTGAGGCCGGCCTTCTTGCGCTCCTTGACGCGCGGGTCGCGCGTCAAGAAGCCGCGGCGCTTGAGCTCGCCGCGGAGATTGGGATCGGCCTCCAGCAGAGCGCGGGAGATGCCGTGGCGTAGGGCGCCGGCCTGGGCGGCGACGCCGCCGCCGTGCATCCGGGCCACGACGTCCATCCGCGACTCGTACCCGACGGCCTCCAGCGGCTGGCGGATGATCCGCTGCAGCGTCTCGCGCGGGAAGAAGGCGTCGAGCTCCTTGCCGTTGATGGCATACGTGCCGGTCCCGGGCTTGAGGATGACGCGGGCGACGGCGGTCTTGCGCTTCCCGGTGGCCGTGTAGCGCGCTCCGGCGGCAAGGTCGATGGCGGCGTCGGCGATCGGCTGGGCCTCCTGCACGGAGTCCTGCTCCTCCTCGCGCGCGGCGGCCGCCTCGGCCTCCGCCTCGGCCGCGGCGCGAGCCTCGGCGTCCAGGAACTCATCGCTCTCGGAGACGATGTCGGGGATGAGGTCGGCGCCGGGGATCTCGGGACGCCGGCGCGGCGCGAGATCCTCCTCGTCCTCCGGGGTGCCGGCGGCGGCCGTGGCGGGCTGGGACGCGGGCGCCTCGGCGGCGGCGGGCTGCCCCGGCGTGGCCGGGGGCGCAGGGGTCTCAGCAGCCGCGGCAGGCGGCTCAGGGGCCTCGGCAGCCGCGGCAGGCGGCTCAGGGGCCTCGGCAGCGGCGGCAGGCGGCTCAGGGGCCTCGGCAGCGGCGGCAGGCGGCTCAGGGGCCTCGGCAGCAGCGGCAGGCGGCTCCGGCGCATCGGCAGCGGCAGGCTCAGGGGCCTGAGGAGCGGCGGGCTGCTCGGGCGCGGCGGCGCTCTCCGGCGCAGCGGGCTCCTCCGCGCTCTCGGTGGGAACGTCCTCGGCCGCGGCCTCCAGGTCGTCGGGGCGCTGCTCGTCCTCGGGGTGCTCTGCGTCGCTCACTGCGAAATCTCCATCGGTTGCGGCTGCTGGGCGGCGTGCGGGTGCTCGGGACCGGCGTAGACCTTGAGCTTGGTCAGCTGCTTGCGCGCCAGGCGGTTGCGCGGCAGCATGCCCTTGACGGCGAGGCGGATGACCTCCTCGGGCCGGCGCTCGAGCATGTCGTTCAGGCTGCGGGACTTCAGACCGCCGGGATAGCCCGAATGGCGGTAGTACATCTTGGCGGCGCGCTTGTTGCCCGTCACCGCGATCTTCTCGGCGTTGACCACGATCACGAAGTCACCCGTGTCGATGTGAGGCGTATAGGTGGGCTTGCGCTTGCCGCGCAGCGCATCGGCGATCTGAGTCGCGAGCCGGCCGAGCGTCCGCCCGTCGGCGTCGACGACCAGCCAGTTGCGCTCACGGTCGGTGGGTTTGGCTACGTAGGTCTTCATGGCATGGTCACATCGCGCGTCGGTCGCGCGGCAGGTGGTCGATGATAGCCAGACCTCGGGCTCACAGGCGTATCGGGTCGGTCACCCGGCCTCGACCGGCTGCCGCCTACCCTGTAGAGGTGCCCGTCACGCTGACGCTGCGCCGCCTCGGCTACCGCCTTGCCTACCGGGTGCTGCAGGTGTTCTGGTTCGTGGTGAGGCCGCGCAAGCACGGAGTCAAGTGCCTGCTGACCTGCCACGACCGCGTGCTGCTGGTCCGCCATACCTACGGCAGCTCCGCGTGGGACGTCCCGGGGGGCGCCATGAAGCGGGGCGAGTCCCCGCGGTCGGCGGCACACCGGGAGATGGTGGAGGAGCTCGGACTCGACGGGGTCAACTGGGCCGAGATCGGCCAGCTCCACGGCAACGTCAACCATCGCCGCGACACCATCCACTGCTTCCGCGCCGAGTTCTGCGAGCCGGCTCTCACCATCGACCGCGGGGAGCTGGCGACGGTGGACTGGTTCGCGCGTGCCGAGCTGCCCCCTGATCTTGCGCCCTACGTGGACTCGGTGCTGGCGCGGGCCCCGGCGCTCAGCGGCTGAGCCGCCGGCTCAGTCCGCCCGGGCCGACGGCCACCGAGCCGCGGCCCCGCCCTACTCCCACTCGATCGTGCCGGGGGGCTTGGAAGTGATGTCGAGGACCACGCGCCCCACCGGACGGATCTCGTTGATCATGCGGCTCGCGATCTGCTCGAGCAGGTCATAGGGCAGCCGGGCCCAGTCGGCGGTCATGGCGTCGTCGCTGGTGACGGCCCGGATGGCGATGACGTTGCCGTAGGTCCGCTCATCTCCCTGAACACCCACGGTGCGGATGTCGGGCAGCACGCAGAACGACTGCCACAGGTCTCCGTACAGCCCAGCCTTGCGAATCTCGTCCTGGAGGATGGCGTCCGCCTCCCGCAGCGTGTCGAGGCGCTCCTTCGTGGCCTCGCCACCCACGACGCGGATGGCCAGGCCCGGGCCGGGGAACGGCTGGCGCCATACGAGGCGCTTTGGCAGGCCCAGCTCCGCGCCCACCGCCCGCACCTCGTCCTTGAACAGCGCGCGCAACGGCTCCACCAGTTCGAACTCGAGGTCCTCGGGGAGTCCTCCGACGTTGTGATGGGACTTGATCGTGGCGGCGCCGGTGCCGCCGCCGGACTCGATCACGTCCGAGTACAGCGTGCCCTGCACCAGGTACTGGACGTCCTCGAGCTTGGCGGCCTCCTCCTCGAACACGCGGATGAACTCGGCGCCGATGATCTTGCGCTTGCTCTCGGGGTCCGAGACCCCCTTCAACCGGTCCAGGAAGCGATCCGAGGCGTCCACGGCGACCAGCGGCACCTTGAAGTGGTCGCGGAAGGCGGCCACCACCTGCTCGCCCTCGTTCTTGCGCATGAGGCCGTGATCGACGAAGACGCAGGTGAGGCGGTCGCCGATGGCGCGGTGCACCAACAGCGCGGCCACGGACGAGTCCACACCGCCCGACAGCCCGCAGATGGCCCGTCCCTCCCCCACCTGCGCGCGGATCCGTTCAATCTGGTCGTCGATCACCGACGCCGCGCTCCAGCCCTGGTCACAGCCGCACACGTCGGTGAGGAAGTTGGTCAGCACCTGCTGCCCGTAGGGGGTGTGGACGACCTCGGGATGGAACTGGATCCCGTACACGCCACGCTCCTCGGACTCGAACGCCGCCACCGGCGAGGCGGTCGAGGCCGCCAGCGCGCGGAAGCCCGGCGGCGCCGAGAACACGGTGTCGCGATGCGACATCCAACAGGTCTGCTCCGCCGGGGTGCCGGCGAGGAGGCGACCGGCCTCCGCCACGGTCAGCTGCGAGCGCCCGAACTCGCCCACCTCGGCGCCCTGCACGCGACCGCCGAGGGCCAGCGCGAGGAGCTGCATGCCGTAGCAGATGCCGAGCACCGGAATGCCGAGCTCGAGCAGCTCCCGCTCGAGCGGCGGCGCGCCTTCGGCGTACACCGAGGCCGGCCCGCCCGAGAGGATCACGCCCTTGGGCCGGCGGCGCGCCACCTCGGCCGCCCCGACGTGGTGGGGCAGCAGCTCGGAGAACACGCCGCATTCGCGCACGCGGCGCGCGATCAGCTGCGAGTACTGGCCGCCGTAGTCAAGGACGACGACCTCGTCCACCGAAGCCCGGACCTCCTCGAGGCCATCGTCCACCGGCGCCCCCTGGACCTCACCCGGCGGCTGCAAACCTTCGTCGGCGGGCGTCCTCGCCCGCTCGCGGACGGAGTCCGCCACGCTCGGTGCGTCCGTCGCCGACTCGGTTTTCGCGCGCCGGACAGCCGGCACCGCGGCGGTCCGGGTGGTGCTAATCGGCCACCCCGACCGTCTGACCGCGACTGCCGGCGCCCATGCCCACGCCCTGCTCGCGCTGGAGGTGCTTGCCCTCGGTCTGCAGCGCCGGGGCCACCATCAGCTCGGCACGGTTGAACTCGGCGATGTCGCGGTATCCACAGGTGGCCATCGAGGTGCACAGGCCGCCCATGAGGTTGAACGTTCCGTCGTTCTCACGCGCCGGGCCCTTGATGATCTCCTCGAGGGCGCCGTTCTGCTTGGTGGCGACCCGCGTGCCGCGTGGAAGCGTGGGATGAAACGTGGCCATTCCCCAGTTGTAGCCACGCCCGGGCGCCTCGTAGGCACGGGCCAGCGCCGAGCCGAGCATCACCGCGTCGGCGCCGCAGGCGATGGCCTTGGCGATGTCCCCGCCGTTGCGCATGCCGCCGTCGGCGATGACCTTGACGTAGTCGCCGGTCTCCAGCATGTGCTGGGAGCGCGCCGCAGCCACGTCGGCGATGGCGGTGGCCTGCGGGACGCCGATCCCCAGCACGCCGCGGGTGGTGCAGATCGCGCCCGGGCCGACGCCGACGAGCACACCGGCGGCGCCGGTGCGCATCAGGTGAAGACCGGTGTGGTAGGACGCACAGCCGCCCACGACCACGGGTGTGGGCGCCAGCTCGCGGATGAACTCCTTGAGGTTGAGCGGCGGCCGGCTCTCATCGCGCGAGACGTGCTCGGCGGAGACCACGGTCCCCTGGATCACGAGGATGTCGAGCCCCGCCTCCAGTGCCGTCTCGTAGTACGTGCGCACCTTCTGGGGCGTCAGCGACGCCGCGGCGACGACGCCGTGCGCCTTGATCTCCTCGATGCGCTTGGCGATCAGCTCGGGCTTGACCGGCTCGCGATAGATGTCCTGCATCTCGCGCGTCGCGATGTCGGGCGAGAACGTGGCGATCCGCTCCAGCTGGGCGTCGGCGTCCTCGTAGCGGCAGTAGATGCCCTCGAGGTTGAGGACGGCCAGTCCACCGAGCTTGCCGATCAGGCCGGCGGTCTCGGGCGATACGACGCCGTCCAGCGCGGCGGCCAGGAGCGGCAGCTCGAACCGGTACGGACCCAGGGTCCACGAGATGTCGACGTCGTCAGGGTCCCGCGTACGACGTGAAGGAACGATGGCGATGTCGTCGAACCCGTATGCGCGGCGAGCCTTCTTTCCGCGACCGATCTCTACTTCCATTCACGCATCCTAAAACTCGCGGCGGACGTATGAGCGAGCCGTTGGGGGCTGCCCGTGGGGAGGTCGACTCTAGCATCGCGCCCGGCCCCTCCAGGCGGCCGCCCGGGCCGATTAAAGGCGGAGGATGCGGAGTCGCCGGGAGTCTGTGCGGACCTCGCGCCCAGCCGATCTGCGCCGTGCGGACCTCGCGCTCAGCTGATCTGCGCGCCCACCTGGAGGCGCTCGGCCTCGACCTCGCCCAGTAAGCGATCCACCCGCGCGGCATCGAGGATCCCCGCGCCGAAGTGCAGCGTGGACTCGGCCCCGCAGGCCACCCCGAAGCGCAGGCATTCGGCGGGGTCGCGGTCCGCGTAGCGCGCGCACACGTAGCCCGCGAGGAACGCGTCGCCCGACCCCACGGCAGACCGCGCCTCCTGCTCGGCGATCCTGACCCGGTACAGCGCGGGGGAGCCGGCCTCGTAGATCCGGGCGTAACAGCCGTCGGACACGGTCATGATCGCCTCGTGCGCGCCCACCCGGGCCATCTCCACCACGGCCTGCGCGCGATCGTCGGCGTCGTTGAACTCGTGCCCGACGAGCTCCTCGGCCTCCAGCTCGTTGGGTGAGACGACGTCGGGCTCGGCGCGCATCGACAACCGCAGCGGCTCGCCGTCGGTGTCGATCATGGTGGTGACGCCCAGCCGGCGGACCTCCCGGATGAGCGAGAAGTAGATGTCGGGCTCGACGGCACGGGGCAGGCTGCCCGCGAAGACGCAGATGCTCGCCCCCTGCGCCAGGTACAACAGCTTCTCTCGGAACAGCTCGAGCTCCTGGGCGGACACCGCGGGGCCGCGCTCGTTGATCTCGGTCTGCAGCCCGGTCGTGGGGTCGAGGACGGCGGTGTTGGTCCGCGATTCGTCGGAGATCCGCACGAAGTCGTTGAGGATCGATTCGTCGTTGAGCGCCTCCACGATGCGATTGCCGGTGGGGCCGCCCGCGAAACCGGTGGCGATCACCGGCTGGCCCAGGCGCTTGATGGCCCGCGCGATGTTGACCCCTTTGCCGCCGGGCATCGTGGTCTGATCGACGGTGCGGTGGCGGCGCCCGGGGGTGAAGCTGGGAACCTCGAGCGTCTTGTCCATCGCGGCGTTGAGCGTGACGGTGATGATCATGTCGCCTCCAGTTCCCGACCCTGCCGGCCCGTGCGCCGACGCCGCCGTACGTTACGCACGAGCAGGGCGGCGCCCGCCGTCCCGCCGGCGATCACCAGCAGCGCCAGCGGCTGGGTGATGAACCGCTTCGCGCGTGTAAGCCCGCTGACGGCCGGCAGGCCGCCGGTCAGCACCAGCGGGATGCGCGCCAGCACGCGCCTGCCGTCCGTCACCGTCGCGGTGCCGACCACGGCCTGGGCGGGCAGCGGACCGGCCAGCGGGTGCGGGACCGCGACCCGGACGCGCACCCGAGCCGAGCGCGGGAGGATGCGCGTGTACCCGCGCGCCGCCGCCACCGACGGGTGCTGGTCGGGCTGCTCCTTGACCGTCGGCCGGGCCATGATCTGGCCTCTGCGGACGGGGGTCCACACCCGGAAGGCGGCGCCGAAGTTCAGCAGCGCCAACGTGTTGGCGTCCCGCGAGTGTTCCGAGTCGGTCCCCAGGACGGCACTGATCAGTGCCATGCCCCCTCTGTGCCCCGCCGCGACCAACACGTAACCGGCATCGAGCGTGTGGCCCGTCTTGACACCGTCGATCCACGGGAACTCGGACACGAGGTCGTTGCGGTTGACCACGGTGCGCACATGGCTGCCCGAGTGCAGCGTGGCCCGCGGGAGGGCGACGATGCGGGCGAAGTAGCGGCTGTGGGTCAGGTCGTAGTCGGCGAGCTTCACCAGGTCCGCGGCGGTCGAGTAGTTGCCGGGCGTGTCGAGGCCGATCGGCGTGGCGTAGTGGGTGTGGCGCAGCCCGAGCCTGCGTGCCTCGGCGTTCATCATCGTCACGAAGCGCGCTACGGAGCCGTGGCCGACGTTGAACGCGAGGTCCTCCGCGGCATCGTCGGCACTGGGCAGCATCAGCGCCAGCAGCAGGTCGTGCACGCTCATGTGCTCCCCGGGAGCCAGGCCGATCTGGGAGTCCACCGCCGCCGAGGTGTAGTCGTTCTGCGCGAACAGGGTCGACAGCTTGTGCACGTGCTCGAGCACGACGAGGGCGGTCATCAGCTTCGTCGCCGAGGCGATGGCCACGCGGCGCTGGGGGTTGACGCCGAAGAGCAGCTGATGGGTCGCGGGCGCATAGAGCGCCGCGGCGGTGACCGACAGGGGCGGGGGCGCCTGCGCCACCGCGCCGGCGGGCGCCACGCCCAGCAGGGCCGCGCAGCACGCCGCCGCGGTCAGGCACGCACCGATGCGACGGGTCAACGCCTCAGCCTCAGGCGTTGACCCGTCTGGAGGCTGTTGGGATCCGATGACAGGGACGGGTTGAGGGTCGTCAGCTCGGCCACCGGGACGTGCACGTGCGAGGAGATCCTGCTCAGTGTGTCTCCGGACTTGACGATGTAGTACCGGGGCACGCGCCGGCGCCTGTGGGTGGACTGCTTGCGGCCGGTGGCGATGCTCGAGCTCGAGCTCACGACGGTCGCGGTCTGGTGGGCCAGTGTCGAGTGCACGATGAGATAGACCCCGACCCCCACCGCTGCCAGGGCGATCGGCGCCAGGAAGCGCGCGGTTTTTGCCACCATCCCAGGGCGATCATACTGGTGGCCCCGACGCCTCCCCGCACCTTCGGCGGAGCGTGGTCCTCAGGCGTACAGGCCCCAGACGAACTCGCGCAACCGTGCCGCCTCGGCGCGCGCGCGCGCCGCCGGCGCGCCCCCGCCGGCGCTCTCATGGGCGTAGACGATGGCCCGCGACGCGGAGACCAGCCCGCCCGCGGGACCCGGAGCGAACGCGGGCGCCAGATCGCGGCCGCTTGCGCCCTGGGCCCCGATCCCGGGCAGCAGCCACACCGCGTGGGGCATCAGCGACCGCAGCGTCTCCATCCGTTCGGGCGCGGTGGCGCCGGTCACGGCTCCGACATCGGACAGGCCCGAGCCGCCCACGCCGGCACGGCCGAGCTCCTCGATCATGCGCGCGATCGCGCCGCTCACCGAGCCGCCCTCGGCGAGCTCGCGATCCTGAAGGTCGCCGGCCCCGGGATTGGAGGTGCGCGCCAGGACGAACAGGCCGCCGCCCCGAGCGCGGGCTGCCTCGATGAAGGGCTCCAGCGAGTCGCGCCCGAGCAGCGGGCTGACGGTGAGCGCGTCGGCGCCCAGTCCCTCGACTTCCCCGAACGGCGTCGGCGTGCGCCCGAAGAACGCCTGGGCATAGGCGCGCGCGGAGATGTCGATGTCGCCCCGCTTGGCGTCGGCGATCACCACGAGGCCGCGCTGCGCGGCGTCGTGGCACACCTCGCCCAGCGCCGCCCACCCCGGCGCGCCCAGACGCTCGAAGCAGGCCACCTGCGGCTTGACCGCCACGCACTGCTCGGCGGTCGCGTCGAGCACCAGCCGGCAGTGCGCCGCGACGGCGCGTCCCGCCCGCTGGGCGGGCTCGTCCTCCGTCCCGCCCGCGAGCTCCAGCGCCTCAGGCCACAGGCGGGCGGGGTCGGGGTCCAGTCCCAGGACGATCTGCGACCGCCTCCGCGCGACACAGCCGGCGACCCGATCGCCGAAGCCGATCTCCCGGGCCTGGCCGGAACGCGTACCGGACGTGGGCGGCGCCGCCGCCTCGACCGCCTCCGCCGCGTCGGCCACCCGGCGGTGCTAGTGGTCGTCCCTACAAGTACGGTCGCACGGAGAGGCGACACTGGCGGATACTGCGCGAGGACGCAGGACCCGACGCGTAGCAGCGCTACATGAGGGTCCGAGGACAAAGCGCAGCGTCGCCAGGGGGGCCTCGAATGCGAGCGTATTTGTGGGGAGGGCCACTAGTTGACGGCCTTCTTCAGCGCTGCGCCGGCCGTGAACTTCGGGACCTTCGACGCGGCGATCTGGATCTTCTCGCCGGTGGCCGGGTTGCGGCCCTCGCGGGCGCTGCGGTCAGAGACACTGAACTTGCCAAACCCGGAGAAGACGACATCGCTGCCGCGCTTCAGCGCGCCCTCGATGGTCTCGAGCATCGCGTCGACAGCATCGTTGGCGTCCTTCTTGCTGAGTCCAGCCCGATCGGCAACCTGGTCGACGAATTCAGATTTGGTCACTTGCTCCTCCTTTTACTTGGGTAGCAAACAGCGACGCTAACACGGTGTGCGGACAGCCTTCGCCCTTCCGGAAGCGCGCGCCGGCCCATTCTGTCTGCGTTTGCGGCGGAAAACCCACGCCGCTCCCCCATTTTCCCGCAATGTGCGGGAATCCGTCCCGTTGCGCGCCATGCCCGATCGCCGCATTCGTCCTGGCGGGCGGCGAGAATAGGCCCCGTGGACGTGGAGGAAAACACCGTGAACCTGGCCCGCCTGGCGTGGCTGATCACCGTGCTCGCCTGCCTGGTGGCTGTCCTCATCCTCATCTTCGACGGCTACTACGGCTACGCCGGGGTGACCCTCGCGGTGGCCATCTCGGCCGCGATCAACCTCGGGTAGCGGGGGCCATTCCGGCCGCCATCAACCCCGGGTATCCGTCCCCGCCAGCCAGCGCAGGAGCTCAGCCACCGCGCCCGCACGATGGCTGATGGCATCCTTCTCCGCATCTGAGAGCTCGGCCATCGTGCGCCCCTCGTAGTCGCCGTCGGGCAGGAACGCCGGGTCGTACCCGAAGCCGCCCGATCCCCGCGCCTCGCCCGAGAGCCGGCCCCGGCAGTACCCGAAGACGACGTGCTCGAGCCCGCTGCCGGGGTCGACGTAGGCCAGGGCGCAGACGTAGCGCAGCGGGCTGCCCACCGGAGCCTCGCGCATGAGCTTGTCGAGGTTTCCCTGGTCGGTGGCGTCGAGACCGGCAAACCGCGCGGAGCGGACGCCGGGCCGGCCGCCGAGGGCCGCCGCCTCGATGCCGGAGTCGTCGGCGATGGCCACCCGGCCGGTGGCCTGCGCCGCAGCCCGCGCCTTGGGCAGGGCGTTGTCGGCGAAGGTGTCCCCGTCCTCCGGCGGCAGGACCGCGTCGTCGGGCAGCGCGACCACGTCGATCGCCGCCGGCGCCAGCAGCCGCTCAAACTCCCGCAGCTTGTGCGGATTGCGCGTGGAGAGCAGGAGTGACTGCGGGGTCCTCACGCCGACGCCAAGTGCTGCAGCGCCCGCAGCTCGTCGATGCCACCGGCTGCCAGGGCCAGCAGGTCGTCCAGGTGGGCCCGCGACAGCGGCGTGCGCTCCGCGGTGGCCTGTACCTCCACCAGGCCGCCGTCCCCCGTCATGACCACGTTGGCGTCCACCTCGGCCGTGGAATCCTCGGAGTAGTCGAGGTCGACAAGGGCCGCGCCTTCGACCATCCCGCAGGAGACGGCGGCCACCGACCCGCTGAGCGGGACGGCGCCGATCTTGCCCTTCTCCACGAGGCGCTCGCAGGCCAGGCGCAGCGCCACCATGCCGCCCGTGATCGAGGCGCAGCGGGTACCGCCGTCGGCCTGCAGCACGTCGCAGTCGACGTAGACCGTGCGCTCGCCCAGGGCCTCGAAATCGACCACCCCGCGCAGCGAGCGCCCGATCAGCCGCTGGATCTCGACGGTGCGCCCGTCGGGGCGCCCCTTGCTGATGTCGCGCTGCTTGCGCGCCCCCGTGGACGCCGGCAGCATTCCGTACTCGGCGGTGACCCAGCCCCGCCCCGAGCCCATCATCCAGCGCGGCACGCCCTCCTGGACCGAGGCGGTGCAGATCACGCGCGTCTCGCCCATCGAGATGAGCGCCGAGCCGTGGGCGGTGCGCACGAACCCGGGCTCGATCGTCACCGGGCGCAGCTGGCTCGCGGTGCGCCCGTAGCTGCGCTCCGAGCTCATCCGAGCCTCCGTTCGCCGTCCGGGCTCACCATGGCGGGGGCTCGGCTGAGTCGTCCAGCTGCCCCCACCCCCGCGCCGAGATCCACTCCGACCACATCCCCCAGCGGCATCTGCAGAAACCGCGTTCCCAGGGCACGAAAGGCAGCGACGTCGCCCGTGCAGCAGAACCGGTAGTCCCCCTCGCCCACGCGGGGGTTCTCCAGCTGCCGGGCCGCCAGCGCGCGCTCCACGCTGCGGGCCACCCCGGCGCCGGAGGTGACCAGCGTCACCTGGCGGCCCAGGATCCGCTGGAGCATCGGCGCCACCAGCGGGTAGTGGGTGCAGCCGAGGATCACCGTGTCCACGCCGGCGGCGCGCAGCGGGGCGCAGTATCCGCGGACCGTCTCCACCACCTGCTCGTCGAAGGGGAAGCCGCCCTGGATGATCGGCGCCAGGTCGGGACAGGCGACCGCCTCCACGTGCACATGGCGGTCCGCCGCCCACACGGCCCGCTCGTAGGCGCCGCTGGCCACCGTGGCCGGCGTCGCCAGCAGACCGATGCGGCCGTTGTGGCTCTGGGCCACGGCCAGCTGCGTGGCCGGCGCGACGACGCCGATCACGTCGATGTCGCGGGCGGGCGGGCCCGACTCCTCCAGGTGGCGCTCGAGCGTCTCCAGCGCGGCCGAGCTGGCCGCGTTGCACGCCACCACCAGGAGCTTGGCCCCCTGCTCGAGGAGGTGATCGGCGATCTCGATCGCGAAGGCCTGCAGCTCGGCCTGGGTGCGCTCGCCGTAGGGAAAGCGCGCGGTATCCCCCAGGTAGACGTAGTCCTCGTGGGGCAGCGAGACGAGGAGCTCGTGCAGCACGGTGAGGCCGCCGACGCCCGAGTCGAAGACGGCGACCGGAAGCTCTGCGGGTCCGGGCACGCCCCCATGGTGCCAAAGAGCACGGCGACGACTAGATTCGCCGCAGCCGTGCGCGCGCTGATCGTCACCAACATGTACCCGTCCGCGGACCGTCCGGCGCTGGGCAGCTTCGTCGCCGACCAGGTCGCTGCGCTGCGGCGCACGGGCGATGCCGAGGTCGAGGTCTTCGCCTTCGCTCCCGGCGCCTACGCGGCCGCGGCGCGGACGCTGTGGGCCCGGTACCGGCGCGACCGCTTCGACGTCGTGCACGCCCACTTCGGCCTCACCCAGTGGCCGGCGCTGGCGGTGCGCGCCCGGGTCCGCGCCGTCACCCTGCACGGCACCGATCTCGCCCATCCGCGCTCGCGCCCGGTGACCCTGGCCGGCCTGCGCGTCAATGACCTGGTCGCCGTCGTCTCCGAGGCGATGGCGGCCACGGTGCCGCGCTTCGCGTTGCGGTCGCGCTCGCCCCGCCCGGCGGTCCTGCCCGCCGGGGTCGACATGCACCGCTTCGCCGCGGTCGATCGCGCCGAGGCCCGCCGCCGGCTCGGCCTCTCGGGCGACGGCCCCCTCCTTCTCTTCCCCTCCGACCCGGCGCGCCGTGAGAAGCGCCATGACCGGGCCCTGGCCGTCGCCGCCGACGTCCCGCTACTCACGCTGAGCGACGTCGCGCCGGCGGATGTACCGCTCTGGATCAACGCCGCCAACGCTGTGCTGGTGCCCTCCGAGCGCGAGGGATTCGGCCTGGCCGTGCTCGAGGCGCTGGCCTGCGACGTGCCGGTGTTGGCGACGCCCGTCGGCGTTCACCCCGAGGCCCTCGCCGGCGTGGCCGGGACGCTGTGCGCCTCGTTTGACCTGGACGCCTGGAAAGCCGCCCTGGCGCCTCATGTCGTGGCCGGCGACCCGCGCATCGCGGGGCGCGCGCGCGCCGAGACGTGGTCGACTGACCGGATGGCGCAGCGCGTGCTCGACGCCTGGCGCGCGCACCTGGGGCGACGCTGAGTCAGACCAGCTCGGGCCAGAACTCCCCCAGCCGCCGCAGCGCCCGCCCGGAGACGTCGGCCACACCGACCGCGCCGTCGGCCGGCGCGACCCCGCCCAGCACCTCCATGGTCACCAGCACCGAACGCGCCAGCGCGTCCAGGGCGTAGCCGCCCTCGAGGACGGCCCCCACCGGGATGCCCAGCTCGCCGGCCACCCCGCGCAGCGACCGGGCCATGGCCCCGTAACCGGCGTCGGTGACCCGGCAGTCGGCCAGCGGGTCCTCGGCGTGGGCGTCGTAGCCGGCGGAGATCAACAGGAGCTGTGGCGCGTAGGACCGCGCCAGCGGCACGACGACGTGGTCGATCAGGGAGCGGAACTCGGCGTCCCCGGCCCCCGGGTCCACCGGAAGGTTGACGGTGAAGCCGCGCCCGGGCCCGGACCCGACGTCTGACGCCGGTCCCGTCCCCGGATACAGCGGCGACTGGTGGATCGAGCAGAACAGCACCCGCGGCTCGCCATGGAATATGTCGTTGGTCCCGTTGCCGTGGTGCACGTCCCAGTCGACGATCATCACGCGCTCAAGGCCATGGGCGTCGATGGCGTGCCGGGCGGCCACGGCCACGTTGTTGAACAGGCAGAAGCCCATCGCCCGGCCGGTCTCGGCATGGTGTCCGGGCGGGCGGTGGATGCTGAAGCCGCTCGGTGCAGTCCCGGTGATCAGCCGGTCCACCAGCGACACCGCCCCACCGCAGGCGTGCAGGGCGGCGACGAACGAGCCCGCCGACACGACGGTGTCGGCGTCGATGCGCGCGCCGCCCCGCGCCGCCACCCGCTCGATGAGCGCGACGTGGCTTGACGGGTGGACGGCCTCCAGCGCGGAGCGCTCCACGGCCGGTGAGGTCACCCGCGTAAAGCCGAGATCGGCGTGGGCCGCCAGGACGCGCTCGATCGCCGCGATGCGCGCTGGCTGCTCGGGATGAGGCCCGGTGTCGTGGTCCAGCGAGGAGGGATGCTGGAGGAGCACGGGAGCGGCGGACATCGCCAAGTACCGTACCTGCACGTGAGCGAGCACCAGACCGAGGTCGCCGTGGTCGGGGCGGGCGCCGCCGGGCTCTACACCGCATTGCGCGCGGCGCGCGAGCGGGCCCGCGTGACGCTCATCTCAGCCGGTCCGCTGGCGGGGGCCTCGAGCTACTGGGCCCAGGGCGGCCTGGCCGCCGCACTGGCCGACGACGACAGCCCCGACCACCACTTCGCCGACACGATCGCGGCGGGCCGCGGCTCCGTGCGCGAGTCCGCCGCCCGGGTGCTGTGCGACGAGGCGCCGGTGGCGGTGCAGGACCTGACGCGGCTCGGGGTCACCTTCGACGCCGATCGCACCGGGCGCCTCGCCCTGGGGCTGGAGGGCGGTCACTCGGCCCGGCGGATCGTCCACGCCGGCGGGGCCGCCACGGGGCGGCGGATCATCCGCCAGCTGTCGGCGCTGGCCGCCGAGGACGAGCGGATCACGGTGCTGGAGGGCCACCGGGCCGCGCGTATCCTCACCGGCGCGGGTCGGGCTCTGGGCGTCGCGCTGGACGACGACACCCTGATCGGGGCGCGTGCCGTCGTCCTGGCGACGGGCGGCGCCGCCGCCCTGTGGGCCCGGACCACCAACCCCCCGGGCGCGATCGGCGCCGGGCTGTTGCTGGCCCACGCGGCAGGCGCTCAGCTCGCCGACCTGGAGTTCCTGCAGTTTCACCCCACCGTGGTCAGCGGCGGCAACGGAGCCGACGGCTTCATGGTCACCGAGGCCATCCGCGGCGAGGGGGCCCGGCTGCTGGACTCCGCCGGCGAGCGCTTCGTCGACGAGCTGGCGCCGCGAGACGAGGTGGCGCGGGCCGTCCAGCGCCAGATCGACTCCAGCGGCGGCACGCCGGTGCGGCTGGACATGCGCGACGTCGACCCGGCGCTCTTCCCCAACGTCGTGAGCGCCCTGCGCGAAGGGGGGATCGATCCCGAGCACGAGCTCATCCCCGTGGCGCCGGCCGCGCACTACATGATGGGGGGCGTGGCGACCGACCTCTACGGCCGGGCCTCGCTGGCGGGGCTCTACGCCGTCGGCGAATGCTCGTGCACCGGCCTGCACGGCGCCAACCGGCTGGCCTCCAACTCCCTGAGCGAGTGCTTCGTGTTCGGCGCCCGGGCCGCCCGCGCCGCGCTGGACGAGCCGGTCTCGGCCGCCTCCCCCACCGTGCCCGGCGGCGTCCCGCCGGGCTTTGCCATCAGCCCCGAGTCGCGCGCGGCCCTGTGGCGCCACGCCGGACTGGAGCGCGACGGACAGGGCCTCTCCACCCTCGTGCGCGACGAGCATCCGCTGGTCCGGCTCATCGCGGCGTCCGCGCTGGCCCGCCGGGAGTCGCGCGGTGCGCACCAGCGTCTGGACTTCCCGGAGCCGGCAGCGCCTCTTGACGGCCGCCATGTCACGATCACGGCGGGGTCCGATCCGACGCTCGAGACGTGGTCCTGAAACCCCGTCGCCGCGGAAAGCACCAAGATTCCGCTTAACGCGGAATTAATAAATGCGGCGGGCTGAGCTTCACACGCCGACGGGATACTCGCCAGTAGCAAGGGCCGTCACGCAAGCACGCGAGCGGCCGCGCAGGCACCGGCTTGGCTACCCGGCAGGGAGCCGAAAGGAGTGAAGAGACCCCCCATGTATCGGTTCAGTCGCGCGATCTACCGGGAGATCGCGAACGAGATCATTGAGGATCCGCATGCCCTCTGTCCGCACGCGAATCACGAGCGCGTGCTGCGGGCCTGTGAAGCCACCGTGGAGCGGATGGCAACCGATCGTCATTACTTCGCGCGGCCGGCGCGAACGCTGTTCACCGACATCCGTGCGTATTTCCCGATGAGCGTCCAGCCCCGCGTGCTGCGGGTGATCGAGCGCTATCTGGCCTGCGCCGACGAGTTCCTGCGGGCGCAGCCGCACAACGGGTTCGACCTGTACGGCAACCCGCTGCAGTGCCGCGCGAGCACCCGCAAGGGCACCCCGTGCCAGCGGATGCCGCTGCCGCACAACGGCTACTGCCCGTCGCATCAGCATCTGGCGGAGACCGAGGAGATTCCGGAGCCCCTCGCCGCATAACGACATGTCAGTTGGGTCCGCTTGCGCGGACCCTCGGTTTGGCCGCGGCGGCTCGATAGGGTGCGGCGATGCTCTTGGGCGTCGACGTGGGCGGGACGTTCACCGATGCGGTGCTCGCCGTCGAGGGGCGCATTATCACGGCCAAGGCGCCGACCACCGCGGAGGACCAGTCCGAGGGCGTGCTCGCCGCCGTCCGCACCGTGCTGGAACGCGCCGGCGCCGAGGCGGCGGCGGTGTCTGAGTTCTCCCACGGCATGACGGTGGCCACCAACGCCCTCCTGGAGGGCCGCGGCGCGCGCACCGCATTCATCGCCACCGAGGGGTTCAGCGACATCGTCGCCCTCGGCCGCCAGGACCGGCCCGAGCTCTACCGGCTGTGCGCCGGCCGTCCCGAGCCCCTCACCGCCCCCGAGGCCCGGTTCGGGGCGCCGGAGCGGATGACGCCCCACGGCCCGCTGCGTGAGCTCGATGCCGAGGCAGCCGCGGCGCTGGCTCGGGAGGTGGCCGCAGCCGAACCGGAGGCGGTGGCGGTCGCGCTGCTGCATTCCTACCGCCATCCTGCGCACGAGCTGGCCGTCGCCCGGGCCCTCGCCGAGGCGGGGCTCGACGTTCACATCTCACTGTCGCATCAGGTGGTCGGCACCTTTCGGGAGTTCGAGCGCGCAAGCACCACCGAGGTCGACGCCGCTCTCTCCCCCCTGCTCGGCGGCTACCTGCGCCGGCTGGTGGAGCGCTGCGACCAGGCCGGCCTGCCCCAGCCCACGATCATGCAGTCCAGCGGGGGGCTCATCGACCTCGAGGCGGCCGCCGGTCACGCGGCCTGGACCGTCCTGTCCGGACCCGCCGGTGGCGCCGCGGGCGCGGCCTACATCGCGCGGGCCAGCGGCGCCCCTGACGCCCTCTGCTTCGACATGGGCGGGACCTCGTGCGATGTGTGCGTCGTGCACGACGGCGCGGTCCAGGAGGAGAGCTCGGGGACCATCGCCCGTCGGCCGCTGGCCCTGCCGATGGTGGCGGTCCACACCGTGGGCGCGGGCGGTGGCTCGATCGCGTGGCGCGACGGCGGCGGCGCCCTGCGGGTGGGCCCACAATCGGCGGGGGCGGACCCCGGCCCCGCCTGCTACGGCCGCGGCGGCACCGAGCCAACGGTCACCGACGCCAACCTCCTGCTGGGCTACCTGGCGTCCGACGCCCCCCTCGCCGGGGACGTCGAGCTCGACCGTGACGCCGCGCAGCAGGCGGTGGGGACGCTCGCCCAGGCGCTCGACATGGACCTGCTCGAGTGTGCCGAGGGCATCATCCGCGTCGCCAACGCCGAGATGGTCCGTGCGCTGCGCGTGGTCACCGTCCAGCGTGGAATCGATCCCCGCCGCTACGCCCTGCTGGCCTTCGGCGGCGCCGGCGGGCTGCACGCCGCGCGCATCGCCGACGAGCTCGGGATCACCGAGATCCTGTGCCCGAGGGCGTCGGGCGTCCTCGCCGCGCTCGGCCTGGTGATCTCCCCGCGCCGGCGCGACGTACAGCGCAGCGTGTTCCTCTCCGGGGAGGACCTCAGCGCGCAGGCGCTCGCCGAGGTGGCGGCCGAGCTCTCAGAGCAGGCCCGCGAGGAGCTCCACGAACCCGACGCCGAGCTGCGAGCGGTCTTTGAGCTGCGCTATCGGGGGCAGGCGTTCGAGCTGGCGGTCGGCGGCTCGCTGACCCCCGAGCCGGCGGAGCTGCGGGCCGGCTTCGAGGACCTGCACGAGGAGCGCTACGGCTACAGGGACCCCGAGCAGGAGCTCGAGCTCGTCACGCTGCGCGTGTCGGCGACGATGCCCGGGGCCGAGGTGTCGCTGGGGGCGGACGTCGCCGGCGAGCAGGACGCGACCCAGCACGGGACGCGGACCGCGACCCTCGACGGCGAGGAGATCGAGCTGAGCGTGCTCCGCGGCGCTCCCCCGCCCGGGGCCGAGGTGCAGGGGCCGGCGGTCATCGAGCTGCCCGAGTCGACCCTGCTCGTGGCCCCCGGCTGGGGCGGGACGGTCGACGACACGGGGACGATCCACATCCACCGTGGGGCAGAGCAGTGATGGACCCCGTCGAGCTCCAGGTGCTCACCGGCGCGCTGCACGCCATCTGCGAGGAGATGGGCGCGGTGCTCATCCGCTCCGCGCACTCGGCCAACATCAAGGAGCGCCGCGACGCATCGACCGCCCTGTTCACGCCTGAGGGCGAGATGGTCATGCAGGCCGAGCACATCCCGGTCCACCTCGGAGCCATGCCCGCCGCGGTCGCCTCGGTGCTCGATGAGGAGCACGCGCCCGAGCGCTCGTGGATTCTGAACGACCCCTACCGCGGCGGCACTCACCTGCCCGACATCACCGTGATCACCCCGGTGTACGCGGGCGCCACCGACGGCGACGCCGTCGGTCCGCTCATCGCCTTCGCGGCCAGCCGCGCCCACCACGCCGACGTCGGCGGACCCACCCCGGGCTCGATGCCCGCCGATTCCACCAAGCTGGGCGACGAGGGGGTGGTCATCGAGCCGCGCATCCTGAACGCCGATGCCATCGACGAGCTGGTGGCCCAGATGCGGCGCCCAGATCAGCGCCGTGCCGACCTGCGCGCCCAGCTCGCCGCGGGCCGGGTCGGGGGGCGGCGCCTGGGCGAGCTCGCCGGGCGCGTGGGGCTGGACGCGCTGTGCCAGGCCTATGGCGAGGTGCTCGACTACGCGGAACGGCGCACGCGCGCCTGCCTGGAGCAGCTCGAGGACGGCGAGCGGACCGCCGAGGACGTGCTGGAGGCCCGCGAGGGCGATCTCACCATCAAGCTCACGGCGACGGTGAGCGATGACGAGCTGACCCTCGACTTCAGCGGCACCGATGACCAGCATGAGGGCAACCTCAACTGCCCACTGGCCGTGACCCGCTCCGCGTGCTACTTCGCCATCCGCGTCCTCACCGATCCCGACATCCCGGCCAACGCCGGCGCCTACCGGCCGGTGACCGTGATCGCGCCCGAGGGCTCGCTGCTCAACGCCCGCTCGCCGGCCGCGGTGGTCGGCGGCAACGTGGAGACGTCCTCCCGCGTGGCCGACGTGGTGCTCCGGGCATTTGGCCGGGCGCTCGGGCAGGGCACGATGAACAATCTCACGCTCGGGGACGAGGACGTCGTCTACTACGAGACGATCGGCGGCGGCCAGGGCGCCTGCGCCGACGCCGACGGCCCCAGCGGGGTGCACGTGGCGATGAGCAACACGCTGAACACCCCGGTCGAGGCGCTCGAACTCGAGTTCCCGCTGCGGATGGTGGAGTACTCGCTGCGCCGCGGCTCGGGCGGCGGGGGCCGGCATCGCGGCGGTGACGGCGTGGTGCGTGAGATCGAGGCGCTGGCGCCGCTGCGCTATTCGCTGATCACCGAGCGCCGACGGCACGCGCCTCCCGGCGCCGAGGGGGGCGGAGCGGGGGCGTGTGGACGCAACCTGCTCGACGGCGAGGAGCTGCCGCCCAAGTCGATCGGAGAGCTTGCCCCCGGGCAGCGCCTGCGGATCGAGACGCCGGGCGGCGGGGGCTTTGGACAATCTCAAGCGATGGGAGGCAGATGAGCGACCGAGTGGCGTTCCTGGGACTGGGGATCATGGGCAGCAGAATGGCGGCCAACGTGGCCGGCGCCGGCTTCGATCTGACGGTGTTCAACCGCACCCGGTCCACCGCGGAGGCGTTCTGCGCCGAGCACACGGCGAGCCTGGCCGAGACACCGGCGGCCGCGGCCGAGGGCGCCGCGTTCGTGATCACGATGGTGGTTGACGGCCCGCAGGTCCAGGCCGTCCTGCTGGGCGAGCAGGGCGCGGCCACGAGCGCCGCGCCGGGCACGCTGTTCATCGATTGCTCGACCATCGGACCGGCCTACACCCACGAGATCGCCGCCGCGCTCGCCGAGCGCGACCTGCGCCTGCTCGACGCGCCCGTGACCGGTTCGTCCCCGAAGGCCGCCGACGGGACCCTGACCATCATGGTGGGAGGAGACGAGGAGGATTTCGCGCGAGCCCGGCCGCTGTTTGACGCGATGGGCAAGCTGATCGTCCACGCCGGGCCCGAGGGCCACGGGCAGATGGTCAAGCTCCTCAACAACGCCGTCGCCGCCAGCAACTGCGCCGTCTTGGGGGAGGCGCTGGTCGTCGGGGCCAAGGCCGGGGTGGATCTCGAGGCGCTGACGCGCGTGATGGGGGCGGGCGCAGGGGGTTCGGCGATGCTCGACCTCAAGGCTCGCCCGATGCGCGAGCACGACTACACCACCCTGTTCAAGCTCGAGCACATGCTCAAGGACGTGCGGCTCTGCCTCGAGGAGGGGCAGGGCTTGGGGGTGCCGTTCCCCTCAGCGGCGTACACTCGCGAGGTGTTGACCGCGGCGATGGGGCTGGGTCACGCCGACGATGACTTCGCGGCAATGATCGAAGCCCTCGAGAACGCCGGCAACGCCAAGCTGTAGCCACCGCAGCTGGGGGCCAGGGACTCGGCCCGAGGGAGACTTACAGAAGCGTAGCTTCAGCCCGGATTGCGGGGGGATGGATCGCGCGAATTTGCAGGTAGGTTTTGCGATTCCGGGTATCTCGCATACAATCCCCTGCGTCCTGGCGCTGCCGTTGCAACGTAACTGCTGTGCGCTCAGGGCTCTGCCAACCCAACCGTCTCCCCCTTTATTCCCATATGCCGATTGCTTTCAAAGAATGGGCCGTGACTGTGCGGGCGCTCGCCGAAGGCGAGCAGCTTCTGACGCTCCGCAAGGGCGGCATCCGTGAACCAGAGAAACATTTCAAGCTGGACTACGAACGGTTCTTTCTGTACCCGACGTTTGACCATCAGCGCACCGACCTGGTGCGCGAATCGCATCGCCCCGAACTGTCGCGCGCGCTCGAGGAGGGCGTGTGGTCCGACGGTGAGCCGCATCCGCAGGCACTGCACCGCGGAGAGCCGCTCAACCAGCCCGACCGGGTCCGCATCCGGGCCTGGGCCGAGGTGTCGGCACATTTCACGATCACCGATCGCCGTGCCGTCGACGCGCTGTCCCCGTTCTATGTGTGGACGAGCGACTACGCCGAGAAGCGGCTGGCCTGGAAGCGCCGCCACCCGCTCCACGTGATCCTGCTGCGGACCTACCGGATCCCGCGGCCGGTGACCGTCAAGGTCCGCGAGGAGTACGGCGGCTGCCGCTCGTGGCTGGAGTTGACGCGTGACCTCCCCTTCGAGGGCACCCCCGTGCTCTCCGACGAGGAGTTCGAGCGCGCATCCGAGGCGATCGCCTCGATCGCCTCCGACCGTCAGCCCGTCCTCGTCTGACGCCTGTTCGCTGAGGAACCGCCGGGTCCGCACGCTGCGCGGACCCGGCGGATCCGTGCCCGGGCAGGCCACGAGATGACCTGGGTGGAATCGGCCTCGGAGTCGTTCACCGCCCGCCACGACGCCACCGCGGCCGACGACGCCCGCCACCTCCTGCGCTCGCTCGAGCGCGCGCGCGAGCACCTCGCGGGCTATTTCCCGCGCACGCCGCGCGGCATCACCCTCGTCCTGCACGGCGGACCCATCGGCCTCGCGCTCACCAATCCGCTGATGCCGCTCATCTGGCTGTCGACGTCCCCGGCCGCGCGCAGGTACGTGGTGGGGTGGGCCGGGCGCACCGAACTGCACATGCTCGAGCCGTCGCTGCTGGCCGCCCGGGCATCCAACGTGCCCGGGTCGCGCGAGATGCTCGAGCACGGCGCCGCCTGCCTGTACGCGCGCCGGGTGATCATCGCCTCCAACCCGGACCTGGCGCGGGTCATGGGCGCGCTGCGCCTCCGGCGCGAGTTGCGCTGGGCGTGGCTGCTCGAGGGGGCGGCGCGCTGGTTCGGGGGCCAGACCGCCCACGCGCGGCCGGCGATCGCCCGGCGCCTGCGGGAGGGCGGCCCGCCGAGCTTTCCGCCGGGGCCGCGCGACGCGGCGCTGCTGGGTGGGACCGTGATCGATCTGCTGGCGCGCGAGGAGGGCGCCCAGGCCGCCGCGCGCTTCGCCTGCCGGCTGCACCCGCAGGGGGCGCGAGCCGCCCTGACGCAGGCCTTCGGGGGACGACCGCTGGCCCACACCGAGGGGGCGTGGCGCTCGCATCTGGCCCGGCTCGCCAGCGGCCCCGCCCCCTAGTCAGTGAATCGCCAGCGACAGCAGCCAGACCAGCAGCACCCCGAGCACCAGCGCGGCCAGCAGCCCGAGCGCCAAGCGGCGGGGATCGACCGGTCGCGCGGCCGCCTCGGGGCCGATGACGTCGGCCTGGAGCAGGACCTCGCGAGCGGTCTGCGCGCCGGAGGCGGGGACCATCACGTCGCGCGGCCCGGCGGCCAGGAAGTCCGGGACGTCGAACCCCGCGCTGCGGCGCAGCATGCTCGGCACCCCTTCCTCCAGCAGCAGCCCCTGGATGAACTCGCCCTCTGACTGGTTGCGGGCCCAGGCGACTTTGACCAGCTCGCCCTCCGACAACTGGGGCTTGACCTTGCGAAACCGGCGGTGACGCTCGCTCTCGTACTCGGCGCTGTCGGGGCTGTCCTGGAGCACCAGAGGCAGCCGGCAGTCCGGGCAGAACCGCTCGTCGGCGCCGAAGCGCGCCGCGCACTGCGGGCAGACAAGGGCCGGGGCGCCCAGGCCTCCTGCGGAAGGCCTTGCCCGCTCAGCCACGTCAGATCACTTCCAGCTCCGCATCGGCGATGTCGCCGTCGCGGATCAGAAACGCGCGCACCTCGGGCTCGGGCGCGGCCAAGCCGACGATGACGTACATCGCGTCGGGGTACTTCGCGAGATTGACGTCGGTCTGGGATGGATAGGGATCGCTCCGGGTGTGGGAGTGATAGATGATCCCGACCTCCAGGTCCTCATCGTCGAGCGCCATCGAGATGCGGTAGAGCTCCTGGCTGCCGATCTCGTACTTGAGCGGGCTGTGGTGCACGTTCTCCGCCCTGTGGATGGCGACCGCCTCACCGTCACGCGTGCCGATGATCCCGCAGCACTCGTCGGGGGCGTCGGCCCGGGCGTGCGCCACCATCTCGTCGAAGATGGCCTCAGGGATCCGCATGGCGGCACTCACTGTAGCCCCTGCACCAGCCCATACGGGACGGCCGAGGAAGGCGTGCCCTTGGGCAGGGTCAGGCCGATCATGGCGTCGTGCTGGGCCTCGTTGGCCATGATCTGGCACGCGAGCTGGATGAGCTCGGCGTCGCGGAGCTTGGTCAGTGCCACGAAGTAGGCACCGATGGTCACCTGCTCGAGGGTGAGCAGCAGATACAGCGCGTCGCGGTCGCCCTTGAGCTGGCCCAGCCGCCCCCCGACGCCGCGGTTGGCGAGGTGGCGATTGGCCGTGGCGACGCTGTCGGGGCCCGCCGGGACCGCGCCGCCGCGGGCCGTCAGACGCCCCTGCAGCGCGGTGATGTGGGCCTGTTCGTGGCCCGGGAACGGCGCCAGCGTGCGCTGCGCCTGGAGGCCGAGGATCCCGGAGCCCAGAACGTGGCGGTAGCAGTACAGCAGCAGGAGCTCCAGGCGGATGAGGCGCTGTAGCCGGTCGGTCTCCGATACCGGCGGCGGGGCCGAGGAGGACGTCGCCGCGGCCGCAGGCGGCGACACGGCCAGCAGCCCGGCGGCCCCGGCGGCCATCAGCTGACGTCGGGTAGCTCGCACGGGCACGGCCTCACACCGATCCGGTGACGAACGGCCCCGGGACCGGGACCTGTCCCTGAAGGACGCGGACCATCGACAGATGCTGGGCGTCGACGGTGAGGATGGTCGCCACCGCCGCCCGCACCGGCCCGGGCGAGAGACGCGGAATCCATTCCAGGTAGCGGGCGATCTGCAGCGATTCCAGTGAGTGCAGCAGCGCCAGCACCCCCGGGCCGTCGGTGGGATGGCCAAGGGCGTAGCTGTCGGCGCGCGGCGGCGCCTTGCCGCCGGCGGCCTTGATGAGCGAGATCAGCTCCCCCGTGTGCTCGAGCTCCTCGTTGAGGAACTGGCGAGCGGTCGTCCGCTGCGGCTGGGTGAGCAGCGGCATGCCGGCGATGTAGGCGGCCACCGTCCGGCGCTCGAGGGCCAGCGCCTGACTGAGGACGGCGATGTCCTGACGCTGGACCGGGGCGGAGGTGTTCTTGACCGCCTGCTTGCCGGTCTCGGCGCTGCCGCACCCGGCCAGGGCCAGCGACCCGCCGACCAGGCCCAACGACCCGCCCGCGAGCGCCGTGCCCGCGCCGCTGATGAGCGCGCGCCGGGACGCCCGGCCGTCTGGGCTCACCACCAGACGGTGGAGTCCAGGTTCTCGATCTCTTGCACCGGGCGCGTGTAGATCCCGGACGACAGGTACTTCTGACCGTCGTCGCAGACGATGAACACGACATTCCCCTCGTCCAGCTCACCGGCGATGCGGACCGCGACCCGCGCGATCGCTCCGGAGGACACGCCGGCGAACAGCCGCTCCTCGTCGAGCAGCTTGCGCGTCCAGACGATGGCGTCGTGGTTGGTGACGAAGATCTTGCGGTCGAGCAGGGACAGGTCGATGATCGGCGGGATGAAGCCGTCGTCCAGGGAGCGCAGTCCCTGGACGGGCTCGCCCTGCATCGGCTCGGCGGCGACGATCTTCACGTCGTCGCCCAGCTCCTCCTTGAGGCGGCGGCCGTTGCCCATCAGGGTGCCGCCGGTGCCCAGTCCGGCCACGAACGCGCTCACCTCGTCGAGCTCCTCGAGGATCTCCAGCGCCGTCCCGTTGTAGTGCGCGTCGGGGTTGGCCGGGTTGCCGTACTGGTAGGGCATGTAGTAGGAGGCGTCGGACTCGGCCATGTCCAGCGCCTTCTCCACGGCTCCGTTGGAGCCCTTGGATCCCTCCGAGTAGACGATCTCGGCCCCGTACATGCGCAGCAGCTGGGTGCGCTCCGGGGTGACGTTCTCGGGCATGACGACCTTGAGGTTGTAGCCCTTGCGCCCGCAGATCATCGCCAGGGAGATGCCGGTGTTGCCGGAGGTCGGCTCGAGGATCGTCTGTCCGGGCCGGATCAGGCCCTTGTCCTCGGCGTCCTCGATGAGCGCCCGGGCCACCCGGTCCTTGACCGAACCGGTGGGGTTGCGGCTCTCCAGCTTGGCCCAGATCCGGACGCCCGGCTTGGGGCTCAGACGCTTGAGCTCGATCAGCGGCGTGTGCCCGATCGACTGGACGATGTCCCCGTAGCGTCCCCCGCAGGGCTTGTTCTTCAAGCTCTCGGCGGCCATTGCTTTACGAAGTGTAGCGGTGTGCCCGGGTCAGCTGCCGTCGGAGGCGGGACCACCTTGGGGGCGTGAGCGCGGGCCCGGGCCTCAGGGGTCCTGCACGAGTCCGAGGACGTTGCCGTCGGGGTCGGTGACGCTGGCCACCAGCCGTCCGCCGCCGACGTCGTGCGCGGGCTCTGAGACGGTGGCGCCCGCGGCGGTGACCTCGGTCAGCTTGGCCTCTATGTCGGGCACCTGCCAGTAGGCCACCGGCGAGGTCAGGCCCTGGGGGCCACCGCCCGGCACCAGCCCGATGTGCTGCCCCGCGGCATCGAAGCCGACGTAGTAGTCCGAGTCGGCCTGCGGCGAGATGCCGAGCAGCGCCGCGTACACCGCCTTGGCCCGCGCCAGGTCGGACACCGGATGCAGCACGATCTTGATTCCCTGGGTGAGAGAAGCGGTCATGGTCACTCCTGAAGTCGCGTCGATCGGCTTGTCCATGGCGGTCACTGTAAGCGTGGCCGGCGCCGGGCGCTTCTCGATTTCTGCTCGGTTGGCCCAGCTTCGGCCGATGAGGATCACCGCTCCTTGAACACGTGCCAGACGCCGCCGAAGTTGTTGACGCCCTCGCCCTCGGCCTTACCCCGGCGCCCACCGTCCTCCGTGAAGGTGTAGAGGGGGTGGCCGTTCAGCGTGACCTGGCGAAAGCCTCGGCGCTTGATCGTGCCCAGGTTGCCCGACACGCCCGCTGCCTTGGTGGGCGGGCCCGAGACCTTGACGGGCGGCCAGACGCTCAGGCAGGTCGCGGAGGTGCACACGAGATGATGGGCGCTCTCCGGCGCCAGTTCGTAGACGGTGACACCCCGGGCATTGACCGCGACGGGCTCGTGGTGGCTCTTGACCTCGGCGGTCCCGACGCCGATCGTGCTCGACTTCGCGACGGCGAGCGCCGTCACGGCCAGCAGGCCGGCCACGGCGATCAGAACCGCCTTGCTAGCGCGGATTGGCATGGTCGTCTCCTTGAGTGGTTGGTCCGGTCCACTGAAAGGACGCCGGGTGCCGGGAACCCTTCCCCGGACGTGGCCGGCGCGGGCGCGCCGGGACGGTCTAGCGCGATCCGCCGGCCATCGCCGGCAGGATGACGAGCGTGTCGGTGTCGCCGACGGCGGTCTCGAGGCCGTCGAGCACGCGGACGTCCTCGTCGTTGAGGTACACGTTGACGTAACGGTTCAGACCGCCGTCGGCGGCGAACAGCTGCGACTGGGTGTCAGGGTGCTCGTCGGCGACCGAGCGCAGGATCTCCCCCACGGAGGAGCCCTCGGCGCTCAACTCCTTCTCCCCGCCAACGGCAGGGCGAAGCACTGGTGGGATGCGAATGGTGGCCATGCCGGTGAGCCTACCTAGTGCGCGCCGGCGCAGAACGCCTCGTAGTCGGGGAAGACGCCCATCTCCTCGTCGGAGATGGCCTCAGGGTGCCGCGAGCAGATCGGGCACTCCGGGTCGCGGCGGATCTTGACCTCGTTGATGGTCGCCGCCAGCGCGTCGTAGAGGAGCAGGCGGCCGATCGCCGGCTCGCCCTCACCGAGGATGAGCTTGATCACCTCGGTGGCCTGCAGCAGGCCCATCGTCCCCGGCAGGACACCGAGCACGCCGTTGGCGCCGCACGACGGCGCCAGCTCGGCCGGCGGCGGCGTCGGGAACAGGCAGCGGTAGCACGGGCCGTCATAGGGCTTGAACACGCTCAGCTGGCCCTCGAAGCCGAGGATCGCCGCCGACACGACCGGGATCTGCAGGCGTACCGACGCATCGTTGAGCAGGTAGCGGGTGGGGAAGTTGTCCAGCCCGTCCACGACGATGTCGTAGCCCGGCAGGATGTCCATGATGTTCTCGGCGCCCAGGCGCACCGGATACTTGTTGACCTTGACGTCGGGGTTCAGCGCGGTGATCGTCTCCTCGGCGGAGTCGACCTTGGGGACGCCGACGCGCTCGGAGTTGTGGATCACCTGGCGCTGAAGGTTGGACAGGTCCACGGTGTCGTCATCGACGATGCCCAGCGTGCCCACGCCCGCGGCGGCCAGGTACAGCGCGGCGGGCGACCCCAGGCCGCCGGCGCCCAGCAGCAGGACCTTCGCGTCCAGCAGCTTCTGCTGGCCCTCGGCGCCGACCTCGGGCAGGAGCAGGTGGCGGCTGTAGCGATCGCGCTGCTCGGCCGTCAGCGTCTTGGGCTGCTCGACGTCGTAGCCGCGGTCCTTCCACAGGGTGAAGCCGCCGGTCATCGACTCGACGTGCTCGTAGCCGAGGTCCTCGATCAGCGTACGCGCGGCCCACGCAGAGCGATTGCCCGACTGGCAGTAGAGGATCACGTGCTGGGAGCGGTCGGGCGCTGCCCCCTCGATACGCGACTCCAGATAGGACTTGGGGACGTGCCTGGCGCCGGGGATGTGACCGGTCCCCCACTCCTCGGGCTCGCGCACGTCGATCACCAGCGCGCCGTTGGAGGCCTGCTCGCGCACCACCGACGGATCGACCTCATCGATCCTGCTCTTGATCTGGCGGAGTACTTCGGCTCCGGACGGACTCATGGGTGAAAACTCCTCAAAGGCGGTATGGATTCAATACTTCAGGGAGTATAGCGCCGGGGAGCGGCCCATCCGGGCGGTCACGGCGACTGCGGAACCTTCGCGCTAGCAGGGAATCCCCGGTTTTTGTACTGATCGTAACGAGCCTGCCAATCGCCCGGTGGGTGCGGCCGCGCCGACGTCTCTCCGGAGACCACCGTGCCCAGCATGTCCAGGCAATCATCCCAGCCCGCGGCGTCCCGGGCGGCCTTGCCGGCGGCGTCGAGCACGACGTCGAAGGACAGACGGCACGCGGCGCCGCCGTCGCGCTCCGCCAGCTCGAAGGTGAGCACGTCATCGCCCCACGTGAACGACAGCCGTCGGGGCGGGGTCACCGCGCGAAACTCACCGCTCATCGGCGGGTAGGCATCCTCGGCGAAGCGAAACGCGATCGGCGCGCCGGCACGCAGCTCGTCGAACTCGACCGTGGTGGGGAACCACTGCTCCAGACGGGCCGGGGTGGTGATCGCCGCCCAGACACGGTCGACGGCGTGGGGAAACGTCCGCTCGAAGCGCACCACGGGGCTGCCGTCAATCTGCTCGTAGGTACCGGTCGCGTCGGGCATGTCAGTCCTCCTTCGGGAGTTCGCGGTCTTCGGTGGCGTCGAGGTGGCGGCCCAGGGCGTCCAGATGGCCGTCCCAGAAGCGGCGGTAGGGCGCCAGCCAGGCGTCGAGCTCGGCCAGCGGCCCGGGGTCGAGCTCGTACACGCGTCGCTGCGCATCCACCCGCACCCGCACCAGCCCCGAGTTGCGCAGGATGCGTAGATGCTTCGAGGTCCCCGGCTGGCTCAGGCCCAGCGCGCTCGTGAGCTCGGTGACGCTGCGGGGCTTCTCGCGCAGGAGCTCGAGGGCGTGGCGGCGATGCGGGTCGCCGAGGGCGGTCCAGGTGGCGGTAGATGCCATCTGGGTAATATAACCGATCAGGGATGCAGCGTGGTGTGGACTGCGGCGGTGCGCAAAAGCCCTGGAGCTTGACGGGTGTGGGAGATAACTCCCACCACATAGGAAAGATCGCCCAAGACCCCGCCGGAGCGTGCCATCCGCGTCGGCAGCACCGCACCCCCTCCTCGATGGCCGCCGTTGACGTTCGCCCGGGCCCGGGCCCGGCCGACTCGCGTGTCTACCATCGAGCGCCGCACAGCCATGCGCCCACCCGTCGACCACATCGAGGCCCCGATGTTCCCCCCGCGGCTGCCGTGGATCAACGTGGCCCCGTTGCGGATGGATCAGCAGCGCGGGCGGCCGGTGCTGGTGGAGTTCTGGGACTTCTGCCGCCCCAACTCGATGCGGACCCTCCCCTACCTCAAGGGGTGGCATGAGCGCTATGAGCCGGGCGGGCTGCGCGTGATCGGCATCCACTCCTCGGGGTTCGCACCGTCGGTCGACCCCGAGGCCGTCGAGGCGGCGGTGGCACGGCTCGAGGTCCCCTACCCGGTGGTGGTGGACGTCGACCTGCAGATCTGGCAGGAGTACGGGAATCGCGGCTGGCCGGCGCGCTACCTGTTCAACCAGGAGGGGCGGCTGTTCGACTTTCACTACGGGGAGGGGGGCTATGAGGAGACCGAGCGGGCGATCCAGGAGCTGGTGGGCGTCGAGCGGGCGCCGATCGCGCCGCTGCGGCCCGAGGACGCCCCCGGCGCCATGCTCGTCCCGCAGAGCGAGGACGTGGCGGGCCCCTACAGCGGCCCCTACGAGGCCGGCGGCGTGTGGGCGGTGCTGGAGGGGTCCGGGACCGTGCGGGCCAACGGCCGGGCGATCACCGTCGATCACCCGGGCGCCTATGAGCTCATCGCCCACCCGCACAGCACCGCCGGCCACCTCGAGCTCGAGCTGGGCGACGGCGTGACCTGCCACGCCGTCTGCTTCACGCCGGGTCGAGAAGGTTGATGAGCCGCGGCGGCTCATCGCCGTCGATGGCCACCGCGAAGCCGGCGCGATAGGGGCTCGCTGCCGGGTCGTTCCCCAGGAATGCCGGCTCGTACACCCAGGAGCCGCTGTTGATCAGCTGGGCGCCCGCGCGCGTGCGCCACTCGGCCGGGTCGTCGGCCGGCAGCGGGCCGGCGCGGTGGGTGTGGCCGAAGATCACATAGCCGGCGCTGGCCCCCAGGCGCGCGGTCACCTCCTCCATCGCCCTCAATCCCGAGCGGCGCAGCGCCGGCCCCGAGACCTCCCGGCGCAGGGGGCCCAGCCCGGCACGATTGAGCGCCCCGACCAGCAGCGGCCAGGTCGCGCCGATCGCGCGGCGCCGGACAGCGCGGCGGATGAAGTCGCGCACCGAGCGCCGGCCCGGACCTGGCGGGGCGGACCCCCCCGACCCCCCGGAGCCCGCCAGCGCCCGCCAGCCGCGGACCGAGCCGCCCTGCAGCCCGCTCCCGCGACCTGGCGCCGCGCCCTGGGCCACCGCCTGCAGCCAGTCATACAGCGGCGCCAGCACCGCCTCGTAGTCCTCGGCGCCGGCCGGCCCCGTGGCCGGCGATCCCACGACCCGTCGCATCAGCCCGGTGCCCAGGCGCTCGATCGTCGGGACCGTCATGTGGGGGTCCAGGTAGTGGCCGTGGGTGGCCCAGATGTCCGAGCGCAGCCAGACCCCCGGATAGGAGGCCCGCACCCGGGCGGGGGCCAACATGGCCGAGACCGCGGCCAGCGGCTCGCCCACGGTCCAGTCCACGGCGGTCTCGAGCCCGAGCGGGCGGGGCGGCCCGTCCAGGGCTCGGCGCCAGGTCCACGGCCCCACCAGGTGATGGTCGTGGTTGCCGGCCAGGATCACCACCTCGCCGCCGGGGCCCAGGGCGGAGCCGATCTCGCTCAGCGGCTCGCGGGCTGCCGCCAGCGCCTCGTGCAGCGGGCCGTGGCGCAGCTCCAGGAGGTCTCCCAGCAGCACCAGCCGATCGCAGGCGGCCAGGCCCGCGACGAGGCCCGCCCGCCGGCGCGGGTCGCGGAGCACGTCGGCACCGGTGTGCATGCCGAGGTGCAGGTCGGAGAGGACGAGCGTTCGCAGGGGCCCGCCCCCCGATCCCGGCTGCGGTCGCCTAGGCCGCCGCCAGGGCCTGGCGGATTCCCTTGGGCAGCATGAAGCGCACGTCCTCCTGCACCACCTCGAGCTCCCGCACGTCGGCGGTGCCGCGGTCGCGGAAGAACTGCACGAGGCGCTGGACGAGCTCCTCGGGGGCGCTGGCGCCGGAGGTGATCCCGACCACGCGCTTGCCCTCCAGCCACTCCTCGCGCACCTGGGACTCGTTGTCGATCAGGTGGGAATCGGCGCCGTGCTCGCGCGCCACCTCGACGAGCCGGTTGGAGTTCGACGAGTTGCCCGAGCCGATGACGAGCACCAGGTCAGACTGCTGGGCCAGCTGCTTGACCGCGGCCTGTCGGTTGGTGGTGGCGTAACAGATGTCGTCGGTGCGGGGGCCGACGATCGCCGGAAAGCGCTCCCGCAGCCGGTTGATGATGGCGCGGGTCTCGTCCACCGACAGAGTCGTCTGCGAGATGTAGGCGACCCGCTCGGGGTCGCGCACCTCGAGCGTGTCCACCCCGGCCTCGTCCTCGATGAGGACGATGTGGTCGGGGGCCTCGCCCATCGTGCCCTCGACCTCCTCGTGCCCGGCGTGGCCGATGAGGACGATCGTGTAGCCCTCGGCGGCGAACTTCAGCGCCTCGCGATGGACCTTGGTCACCAGCGGGCAGGTGGCGTCGATCGTGTGCAGCCGGCGCTCGCGGGCGTTGGCGTGGACGCTGGGCGCCACGCCGTGAGCCGAGAACACCACGGTGGCCCCCTCGGGGATCTCCGTCTCGGCCTCGACGAACACCGCGCCGCGATCGCGCAGCTGCTCGACCACGTGCTTGTTGTGGACGATCTCCTTGCGCACGTACACCGGCGCGCCGTAGAGCTCGAGCGCGCGCTCGACGGTCTGCACGGCGCGGTCGACGCCGGCGCAGTACCCGCGCGGCGCCGCGAGCAGCAGCGTGTCAGGGACGTGTCCCACGCACCTGAGTCTAGATGGTTGATTTCACGACCCGCGTGCCGTATGCATTCGGAGGATCGGCGCCGGTGGCGCGGCCAGATCTTGACCTCTCACGTCACACACCGGCCCCATCTCGGGTGTGTGACGCCAAACGCGAGCATGCTGACTCCTCACGTCGCGCCCCCCAGAACGGGCGTGTGTGTGACCTGAGGAGTCAGGATCTCGCCCGCGTCAGCGGCGTTTGGACCCGTTTCACCGCCCGCCGTTGCCGAGCGGCGGTCAGTCGTTGGCGGTGGCCGCCGCGAGCAGATCGGCGAACTGCCGGCGAGCCGCCTCCCGGCGCGCGGGGATGAACTCCGAGGGGACCTCGTCGGGCGGGGCCTCGTAGCCGCGCAGCACCTGCCGGGCCACCGAGGCGCGGTGGACCTCGTCGGGACCGTCGTAGATGCGGGCGGCGCGGGCGAAGCGGTACATCGCCTCCAGCGGCAGGTCGGTGGAGTAGCCCAGGCCCCCGTGCGCCTGCAGCGCCCGGTCGACCACGTCGTGCAGGACCTTGGCGCCGTAGAACTTGATCAGCGCGATGTCCTTGCGCGCGGCCATCACGCCCTGCGTGTCCATCTTCCAGGCGGCGTGCAGCGTCATCAGCCGGGCGGCGGTCAGCTCGGCCTCGGAGTCGGCGATCCAGTTCTGGATGGTGCCGTGCTTGCTCAGCGTGGAGCCGTGGGCGTAGCGGTACAGCGACCGCTCGCACAGCATGTCGAAGGCGCGGCGGGCCACGCCCAGCCAGCGCATGCAGTGGTGGATGCGCCCGGGATAGAGGCGCTGCTGAGCGATGAGGAAGCCGGCTCCCTCGGCCCCGAGCAGAGCGGAGCCGGGCACGCGGACGTCCTCGTAGCGGATCTCGGCGTGGTTGCCGTAGCGACCGAAGCTCTCGTAGGGATGCTCCATCGTGGCCACGTCGCGCACGACCTGCACCCCCGGGGCGTCGACATCCACGATGAACATGGAGGCGCGGTTGTGGGCACGGGCCTCGGGGTCGGTGACCGCCATCACGATGAGGAAGTCGGCGATCGACCCGTTGGAGGTGAACCACTTGTGCCCGTTGATGATCCAGTGCTCGCCGTCGCGCACGGCGCGCGTGCGCAGCAGCGTCGGGTCTGACCCGGCGCTGTCTGGCTCGGTCATGCTGAAGCCGGACTTCAGGTCCCCCGCCAGGAGGGGGTGCAGGTAGCGGTCCTTCTGCTCGGGCGTGCCGGCCATGGCCAGGATCTCGGAGTTGCCCGAGTCCGGGGCGGCGTTGCCGAACATCAGGGGTGCGATCGGGCTGGAGCCGAGGATCTCGTGCATGAGGCCGAGCTTGACCTGCCCGAAGCCCTGGCCCCCCAGCTCGGGGTCCAGATGAGCGGCCCACAGGCCCTGCTCCTTGACCTCGGCCTGGAGCGGAATGGCGGCCCGGCGCAGCCCCTCCCAGCCCAGCTCGTCGAGCAGGGTCTCCAGCGGCCAGACCTTGGCGCGGACGAAGGTCCGCATCCATTCCAGCTTGCCCTCGAACTCCGGCTCTGTCGAGAAATCCCACGCCATGGAGCGATCGGAGTACACGCTACTGGAACGTCTGACCTTGGGGTAGGCTTGACCCTTCAGGTAGCCATCCGGGAGCGGGATCTTGCCCCAGCAGCACCTCGACCGCCTCACCTCGATCGACGCCTCGTTCCTACACCAGGAGGGCCACGCGTCGCACATGCACATCGGCGGCGTCCTCATCTTCGATGGGCCCCCGCCGGCCTTCGACGACTTCCTGGACCACGTCCGGGGCCGGCTGCATCTGGTCCCCCGCTACCGCCAGAAGCTGGCGACGCCGCCGCTGGAGGCCGGCCGGCCGCTGTGGGTCGACGATCCCGACTTCAACATCGAATACCACGTGCGCCACACGGCGCTGCCGGCGCCCGGGACCGAGGATCAGCTGTTCCTGCTGGCCTCGCGGATCGCGTCCCAGCAGCTCGACCGGTCAAAGCCGCTGTGGGAGAACTGGCTCGTCGAGGGCCTCGACGGCGACCGGTTCGCGCTCATATCCAAGACCCACCACGCTGTCGTCGACGGCATCGCGGGCGTCGATCTGGCCTCGGTGCTGTTCGACGTCGAGCGCGAGCCGCGAGAGGGCGAGGGCGCCGAGCTGGAGCCCTGGCGCCCCGAGCCCGAGCCCTCGCCGGCCGAGCTGGTGCTCGCCGGGGCGCGCGGCGCAGTCAGCACGACCGCGTCGCTGATGGTGCGGTCGATCGCCGCCGCCACCCGGCCGACCACGTCGCTGCACCTCGTGCGCGACGCCCTGGAGGGGCTGGGCGAGCTGGTCTGGGCCGGGCTGAACCCGGCCCCGGAGACCCCGCTGAACGTCACCATCGGCCCCCATCGCCGCTATGCGGTCGTGCGCCAGCAGCTGGCCGACTACAAGGAGATCAAGGACGGGCTGGGCGGCACCGTCAACGACGTCGTCCTGACCGTCGTGTCCGGGGCCCTGGCGGAGTGGCTGCGCTCGCGCGGGGTCCGCACCGAGGGTCTGGAGATGCGGGCGCTCGTGCCGGTGTCGGTCCGGACCATGGACCAGCGCGGCAGCATGGGCAACCAGCTGACGGTGATGCGGGGGCCGCTGCCGGTCTACATCGAGGACCCCGTGTCACGGCTGCGGTTCATCCGCGCCGCCATGAATGGGCTGAAGGAGTCCAAGCAGGCGGTCGGGGCCGCCACGCTGGCGGCAGTCAACAGCCTCGCGCCGCCCACGATCCTGGCGCAGGCGAGCCGGCTGAACTTCTCCACGCGGCTCTTCAACCTCCTGGTGACCAACATCCCGGGCCCGCAGGTACCGCTCTATGTCCTGGGCCGCCGGCTGGAGGACCTGTTCCCGCTCGCCTTCCTGCCCGAGGACCACGCACTCGCCGTCGCGATCATGTCCTACAACGGCGGCCTGGACTATGGGCTGCTGGGCGACTATGACGCCATGCCCGACCTCGACGTCGTCGCCGACGGCATCGAGGCTTCGCTGGCGGAGCTGCTGGCCATCGCGCGCGGGCGTCGTCCGGCTCGGGCCCCGGCGCCGGCGGCGTCCAACGGCAGCGGATCGGCCTCCGCGCCGGCCAACGGCAACGGCGGGCCCGCCCCGATCGTCCCTCCGGATCATGGCCGGTCCAAGCGAGGGCCCGCCGCCGACATGCGCGCCAAGCGTGACCGTGGCTCGCGGCCGGCCCGCAAGCCACGCGGGGAGTGATGGGGCCTCACGGCCCCAGGACAAAAGGAGCTGCATGGAAGACGACATTCTGATCAAGCCGGGAGAGATCGCCTTTCACCTGGAACTGACCGCGGCGCAGCTGAAGATCGTGCACACCGCGCTGAAGTCGCTCGTAGACGACCTCGGGCGCCACGAGCACGACGTGCGCGGCGTGGCCCTCGCCGTGCTCGCCAAGCTCCCCGGCGAGCACGACATCCGCGCCATCGACCTCAACCGCGAGCTGCGCCCGGGCTCCTGAGCCGCTCGGCCCTTGGGCCGGCGCTCAGCTCAGAAGCCCAGAGCGAACTTTGCGTCCTCGCTCATCAGGTCGGGCGTCCACGGTGGCGTGAAGGTCATCGTGGACTGCACGTCCTCGACGCCGTCGAGGTCCGTCACGAACTCCTCGATCTGCTCGGAGACCTGCGGCCCGATCGGGCAGCCGGGCGTGGTGAGCGTGTAGGTGACGTGGACGGACCCGCCGTCGACGGCGACGTCGTAGATGAGGCCGAGCTCGACGAAGTCGAGTCCCAGCTCGGGGTCGATCACCTCACGCAGAGCGTCGGTGACCTCATCGACAGTAGCCATGCCCCCTAGTCTAGAAGGCCCGGCAGCGCGCCCGTCGAGCCCTTACGCCACGGCCATGTGCCCGCTCACATGACATTTGATCGATTCGCTGGACAACGACGGGTGGATTTGAGTAGGTTTCCGGGATGGTCGTCTTTGATGACACACCGCCCGTCTTGCGCTGCGCCGGCGATGAGGACCGCACGACGCAGGGCTGCCGCCGCCGGGCACTGATCAGAGCCATCCGCGCCCAGAAGGACGTGCGCGTCGACCTGTCCGAGCTCGTGTTCGCCGACACGTCGCTCATGATCGACCTGGTGATGCTGGCGCGCCGGCTGCGCGCGCACGGCTGCCACGTCCGCCTGTGCGGCGCCCAGCCGCAGATCCGCACGCTGATCGAGCTGGTCGGCGTGCACAAGCTCCCGGGCGTCAAGCTCGAGGGGCCTGCGCCGGCGCTGGCCGGCTAGATCAACTATCTGGCTCGCCGACGCGCGCGGCTCCGTCCGGGGCCATCCCTACCTTTCGCGGCATTCGCATCCCCCTAGTCGGAGTTGCAATGACCCTCTGCTTCATAGAACCCCAGAACGCCATCCGGGTGATCGCCGATTCGGTCGGCCGCGAGGCGCGCCGCCAGATCCTGGGCGAGGTGGTCCGGGCGTGGGTCGACGAGATCCCGGAGAGCGAGCTGGACTCCCACTACGCCAAGGCGGTGGCCGACCTCGACGAGCACGACCTCTCGCTCCTGGCCGCCTGGCACGTGTCGCTGGAGGTGGGGCATCCCCTCCCCAGCAAGGAGTTCCTGGTCAACGTGTTCCCCTCCCTGGGCGAGAACCGGCGTGAAGCGCTCAAGATCGCCGCCGGCTTTCGCGGCGAGGAGGCGTTCGAGGCCGGCGTCGGCGAGGAGCAGGCCTTCGACACGGTGCTGCCGTGGCTCTCCGAGGACCGCTGCCGGTCGCTGGCCGCGGAGTGCCTCGAGCTGTACTGCTGGGACCGGCTGGGCGCCGAGAACTGATCAGCCCGCCGTGATGAGCGCCGCGCTGCCGGCCGGGACCGACAGCGTCAGGTGCCCTCCCGCCGCATTCGCGCGCTCGACCTCGGGCGTGGCGAGCTGCCCGGTCTGGGTCTGGGCTCCGTAGGTCCGCCCGCCCAACGTCACCCCGCGCTCGGCGCGCGCGCTGGGCGCCAGCATGCGCTCCACCGTCGCCGTCGCTCCTGCCCCCGCGGGCAGCGCCACCCTCACGGTCCTTCGCTGGGTCTGGCTCTTGTTGATCACGACGACGCGCACCCGGCCGCCAACCGCCCGGGTGGCCCAGACGCTCAACCCGGCATCGGCCCCGCGGCGCGACACCGCCAGCAGCCGGGCGCCGGGCGGAGCCGCCTGGGCGAAGAGCTGCAGGCCGTAGTAGATGGGCCGCACCTGCGCCTGCCAGCGCCCGTCGCGCCGCGTGAACGCGAACAGCTCGTAGGCCGTGTCGGGGAGCGTGTGCATGTTGACGCCATCCACGCCGGCGCGGGCCAGGCTGAACAGCGCGTCGGTGGCCCACAGAGCGCTGGCGAAGGTGTCGGACACGCCGGACTTGCCGCGGCAGGCGACGGAGTTGAGCTCGTCGAGCCGCAGCCTGCGGTGCCGGCGGTGAGCGATCGTGATCCAGCCCTGAAGGCTCCGGGCCAGCGAGACGGTGGAGTAGCTGGAGAGCAGGTGCGCGATCGACGGGTACTGGGGTGAGCTGGGCGGGACGTAGCAGTTGCGCAGCGGGTAGCGGTGGACGGTCATCAGCGACAGCCGTGGCTCGCGCCGCAGGAGGTCGGGCACGGTATTGATCCACGAGCCCGGGCCGGGGGTCGGGCCGGCGGCGAGCGCCGGTCCGGCGAGCTTCAGCGGCAGCGTCTGGTCTGCGAGCTGGTGGAACTGCACTCGGAACTGCCGATAGCCGAAGCTGCGCGCGCGGGCGTGGACCGCCCTGCCTGAGGCGGTGTGGTAGACGGTGATCTTGTTGTAGACGTTGGGCTCGTTGCCGATCTCGACCGCCTCGATCGAACGCTCGGGCAGTGCGGCCACATAGTTGCGGACCTCGGCGGCGGCGAGCTGCGGATCGTTGGCGGCCAGGTTCACCCCCATGATCATCCGCGCGCCCAGGGCCTTTGCCAGCGCGCCGGTGGTGTCCATCCAGCTCTGGTTGAGGCGATACCCCTGGTAGGACAGGGGCTTGACGCCAGGGCCCGCGACGTAGGAGACATCGGTGCTGTTGCCGCCGATCCGCACCACCGGCGCCTGTCCCGGGGTCAGGTTGCGGATCAGCTCGACGAGCACCGGGTTGATGTGCGCCGGATCGGAGCCGGTGTAGGCGCGCACGCCCTGAAACTCGAACGAGAAGCCCAGGAAGCCCGATGGGATCGGCGCGCCGACCGCGCGACCTGAGATGTCGACCGAGGCGGTGCGATCGCCGGGGTGCGGCGGATCGGCGGGCAGTGTGCGGGCGGCGGCGCGGGTCCCGGTCGCGATACGGCCTGTGTCAGATGAGCTGAGCAGCACCGCGGCGACGATCGCGGCCGCGAAGACGAGGACCGAGCCGCCCCCGACGACCCACCAGAACCGGCGCCCCACAGGCTAAGCGGCCTTCCCCAGGACCGCCTCGGTGTCGGCGATCGCCTGCTCGGTGGACTGAAACCAGACCGCCCGGACGCCCACATCCCGGGCACCGGCGCAGTTGAGCTCGATGTCATCGATCAGCAGCGCGGAGCCGGCGTCGACCCCAAGGCGTTCGAGGGTCATCTCGTAGATGCGGGGCTCGGGCTTGCGCGTGCCCACGAACGCCGAATCGACGACGATGTCAAAGATCTCGTCCACGGGCAGCATCGCCCGCCAGCGCTGCTCCCACTCGCGGACGTTGTTGGTGCAGATCGCCATCCGATAGCCGCGGCGTCGCAGCTCCCGCATGAAGTCGATCATCGGCTCGTTGGGCATCAGGCCCGCGAAGTACTCCTCGCCGAAGCCGTTCATGTCGATCGACCGTCCCAGTTGTCGTGTGAGCTGCTCGCCCAGGGCCAGGAGGAACTCGGCCTCGCTCAGCCGTCCGGTCTCCAGCTCGAACAGGGGGTTGACGCCCAGTCGCGCGCCGACGGCGGCCATCGCCTCGCCGAGCTCCGGCAGGGCGATCCCCGTGGTCTCCTGGAACGCCTCGAACGACCCCTGCATCGAGGATGTGAGCACGCCCCCAAAATCGCTGATGATGGCCGTCACCCGCTGCGTGCCTGGAGCATGCGCCGCCGCGCCGGTACGCTGCCCGCCCCCGGCGGGCTCCGTCTCGGACGCGTCCATCTAAAAGGTGGCGAGCACGTACACGCCGGTCCCCTCGCGCCCCCGGCTGTGACAGCGCATGGGGGTGACCCGCAGCTCGGTGTCCTGCGCCTGGAAGGCCGCACCGTCTCCAGAGGCCTCGCCGGCGACGCGCCGGGGAAACTCGTTGTCTCCCTCGCCGATCCACAGCTCCAGGTTGGTGCTCGAAGGCACTCCGGAGGCCGCGTAGGTGGTCGACAGGCGGGGGTCGTCCACCGCGATCCAGCCGTCGGGATCGAACAGCGTCGCGGCCACGAGATCGGTTTCCTGACCCACCGCGTCGGCGGCGCGCAGCGCCAGCAGCATGAACGCCTCGTCCTGGCCGAACCAGCCCGAGACCATGCGCGCCGAGCCGAGCGACCCGGCGTCCACCCCATCGATCACGCAGCGGGTGCCCACGCAGTCGATCGTGCGCACCGACCCGCCCACGTTGACGGTCCCGCGCACGCGGCAGAGCTCATCGCAGCCACCGAGATCTGCGGTGGCCTCGTCGGACCCAGACTCCATCTCCTCGGCCTCGCCACCGGGGGCGACGTGGAGCTCGAGCTCGTCACCGGTCAGCCGCCAGCCCACCCCCTCCGCGGCCCAGCCGTCCGCGGGCAGGGCGGCAGACCAGGTGGCGCCGCTGCTGTCGCCGAAGACCAGAAGCGGGCTGGCGGCGTGCAGCGCGGCACCCCACAGGCCACCCCCGAGGTCGCCGAAGGCCAGCGTGCGCAGGTGGTTGCCGGCGGTCAGGCTCATCCGTGCAGCTGGGGCCGGTCGACGTCGGTGGCGGTCGAGTCGACGTCGTATCCAGCGCGCGGTGAGCCGGAGACCCGTGTGGCCGCAACGACCAGCCGGCTCTGGAGGTTGCGGGCGATCGCCGAGCCCGCCACCCAGCGACTCGGCGCCACCAGCAGCAACAGCCCGAGCCCGTCGCTGATGAATCCCGGGACGATGAACAGGACGCCTCCGACCAGGACCAGCGCGCCGTCGATCACCGCGCGTCCGGGCGCCCGGCCCGCGGCGACGGCGGCACTCAGCCTGCGCCAGGCCGCCCGCCCCTCGGAACGGGTCAGCCAGACGCCGATGGGGACGCCGGCGATGAGCAGGACGATCGTGAGCAGGACGCCGATCGCCTCCGCGACCTTGATGGCGACGAACAGCTCGGCGGCGGGCCACAGGATGAGGAGGAGCAGGGCGAGCATTCTCTGTCTAGAGGCTAGATGGTTGATGGACGCAGGCTCGTGGCATCAACCGTCGACCCCGAGCGCGCCCAGGGCGGCACTCAACAGCTCCGGGGCCGGTTCTGTGTCGGGGTCGAGCCCGAGCCCGCTGCGAGTGCCCCGCTCCCAGTTGAACAGGCCGAGGTCCAGCGCCTCCAGGGGCAGCTCGCACGCCGCGGCGAGCTCCGCGGCCCGCCGCTCCAGGAGCAGGGAATCGCCGATGCCGAGAACCCGTTTGGCGGCCACCGTCACGGTGTCGTTGCCACCCAGGCCCAGCGCGCCCGCGCTCAGCTCGTACACGCCGAGCTGGCCGAGGGTGGCCAGGAGGTCGAAGCGTGCTCCGCGATGCAGCCCCGGGAGCGCCAGGCGCTCGAACACGCGGGCGAAGCGCCGCTCGGGCGTCCAGGCCCGATCGCCGGTGAAGGCGGCCTCCTGCGAGCCGGCCCGCTGCGCCCACTGGCGATAGGCATCGATGGTGCGCGGGCCGCGCCCGGGCTCATGGGCCGTCCGGGGCCCGAGGGGCACGTCCTCGAGCGCCGGCGGCTCGCCTGAGCTCCACGCGGTCCGGGCCTGGTCGATGCCGGCGAATGGCGCCTCAGCGTCGAGCGGCCCGAGGTAGGCGATGAGGAAGGCGAGCCAGGTGCGGTCCTCGATCGGAAGCGAGGCGTCAGCGACCTCGGCGTACAGCCCGGGCGGGTCGGACTGCAGGCGCTCGAGTCGCGTCGCAGCAAACGCCATCTCCTGCGCGAGCCGCTGGGCATCGGCGCCGGAGCGCAGACCGGGCACGAGGGCGGAGCGAAAGCCATCCTCGGCGGCGCGGGACAGGCGACGGACCGTCAAACCGCCCGACCGGGCCCCGCCGCGCGAGGAGCCGGAGCGAGTGACGCCCGCGGCCGAGGTGGAGGCACCGGCGGACCGTGCAGCCCGCGCCGTATGGCCGCCCGGGGACACCACGGGGCGCATCTGCACGTCCTGCTCCTTGGAGCAGATCGGGCAGTTCTGGATGAGGCGATTGTGACGGCAGAAGGTCGGCATCGGACGGGTCGGGCGGCGGCGGCTCCCGCCCGGTCAACTATAGGTCGCGCCGTGCAGCGCGGCCGCCACGCGCCGGAGGCGGAGGTATGGTTAGGATTGACCAGGTTTTAGGCGCGACGCCCTGGCCACCCACGAAGGGGGACCCATGCTCGGATGTGCGAACACCCGCCGTGCTCCGCGGCGGCTTTCCCTAGCCGCCGCGCTCGGCGCCGCCGCGCTCGGCGCCGCCGCGATCCTCGCTGCAGCGACCGCGTCGCAGGCGCGGCCGGCCGCCCTCGCGAAGCCCAGTCCTCCGGCCGTGCAACCTCGCAGCGGCCACCCCTTCATCCCCGTCCAGGGCGACTGGGAGGGAACCGCCAACGGCTTCGCGGCCAGCTTCAACCTCGTGTTGGATACGATGGCGCGCCAGCGCGCCGGCGTGCCGCAGTACGGGATCCAGGATCTCGTCACGCTGCGGCCCGTCAGCTGCCCGCCCGCTCCCGCGCACCATGCCGAGTCGATCGTGGGCGGGCGCCTGCCCTCCCCGCTCGGTGGGCACGGCTCCCTCGGGCTGGCCCGCTTCGGCCTGCAGGGGTCGATCACGGGGGCGCGCTCGGCCACGCTCAGCGGCACCTATCCGCTGCGGGGATGCCGCCCCACGATCACCTGGCACATGCACCCCGCGAAGCGCCGCACCGTGGCGGCCGGCACCTGGACGATCAACTGGGCCGGCACAGAGCACTCCACCTTCCGAGTCCAGGCGGGCGGCCGCCTGGCCACGGCGATCCGCCTGCCCCGGTCGATCGCCGCCTGCAACGGGCTATCGGGCACGGTCGACGTGTTCATCGGTGCTCGCGGCGGGTCAGCCACCAGCCAGGCCGGGGTCACGCTGAAGCTCCGCTTCGCCAACGAGCAGGCCAGCGGGACGCTCGCGGCCAAGGGATGCCGGGGTGGCGCGGTGCGGGTGACGGCCACCCGCACCGGCGGCTGACGCGGCGGCGGTGCGCGGCCGATGACGGCAGGCCGGTGACGGCGAGCCGGCGACGGCGAGCCGGTGACGGCGGGCCCGTGACGGGCTCCCGTCACGCGGTCGAGACGCCCTCAGCGCGCCGGTGCGCGCGCGCCCGCGCCATCACCTCCTTGAAGCTCTTGAAGCGGAAGATGAACACGAGCGCGCCGAAGCCAAGGGCGGAGCTCAGCGCCGCCGTGGCGATCTGCTGGCCCACCGAGAAGGCCGCCACGTAGGGGTTGTGCGCGAAGATCTGCAGCAGGAGCGCCTGCTGGACACCGGCGCCCCCCGGGGTGAACGGGAAGACCGAGGCGACGACCTGAACGGCCAGGACGAGCAGGGCGTTGCGGAACGAGCCGCCGATGTGGAAGGCATCGAGCAGCGCCCAGTACGCGGCGAAGCGCGCGATCCAGCTGGCGAACTGCCAGCGGCACATCTCGCGCCGGTAGCGCCGGCGATCGGACAGGATCGTCAGACCGAGACGGATCCGCTGCCAGAACGCGCGCACCTTGGCCGACAACAGGGCAAAGCCCGTGACGAAGACGATCCCCAGCACGGTCAGGAAGAACAGGGTGAAACGCATGTTGGAGGCGAAGAAGCTGATGTCGAAGGCCGGCAGCTTGGAGAAGTCGGGCGGCTTCGGGAACACCCCCTGGGTGAAGGCGAAGCACATGACGAGCAGGCCCATGAACCAGTCGAACAGCACGCCCGTGGACAACGCGCTGGCGAGGGTCGGATACGTGGACGGCGGGATCGAGATCCGCGTCAGGAACAGCTGAGCGACGTTGCCGCCGCCGAGCGGGAACACGTTGTTGACCGCATAGCCGACCATATAGGCGCCCCACACGTCGCGCCAGCGCATCGGGACCCCCGGGTAGGCGGCGCGGATGGCATTGAACAGGGCGCGGGAGCGCAGGAGCAGGTAGAGGCCGTAGAGAGCGAGGCCGAGGAGCAGCGACAGCCAGCTCAGGCTGGCCAGCTGGGAGAAGAACGTTCCGGCCGACGAGAAGAAGCTGGTGATCGTGTCGCCGATCGAGCTGACGTGATGGGCGCGGGACGGGGCGGCGAGCGTCGCGAGAACCGGGGCGAGCGGGGACGGTCCCATGCGCAAACGGTCGCATATTCCGACATCGACACCGATGGTGCCGTATCGTTGGAAACCAACGTGGCCGCGGAGCTTTTAAAAAGGACCGGGGGGCCCAGATCCATCTGGGCCCCCCGGAGAGTCAGGGAAGTGGGGGCGCAGTTCCCTGACCGACAGGGGCGAGTTTCCCCGTCCCAAGCCTTGAGTAAACCTCAATGCCCCGAACAATTTGGCTAGGCACAGCTGACGGGCCGCACCACCGCGGTTAACGTATCAGCTTCGAACAGCTCCGTGGGTAAGAATCGGATCACCGATCACGGGTCGCCGGGCCGGTGAAGAACTCCTCTCCGGGCCGCACGGTTCCAGCGGCTTCTGCCTGGTGGCGCAGGGTCTGATCGAGCTCGCCGCTCCATGCGCCGACGGCCAGCCGCTCCCGGTCGGCGTCCATCGGGCTGCCTCCCAGATCGGCGTTGACGACGCGCGCACACTTGCGCCCCTCGGCGATGGCGGTGACCACCAGCGACTGGCCGATGCGGGCGTCTCCGCAGGCGTAGATGCGCCCCATGTTGGTTCGGTAGGTCTGCTTGGTCTCGATGTTGCCGCGGTGGTCGAGCGCCACCCCGGCCTGCTCGAGCAGGCCGTCATGCTCGGGATGCTCGAACCCGATGGCGATGAGCACGAGGTTGGCTTCGAGCACGAACTCGCTGCCGGGCACCGGCGTCAGATCGCGCGACGAGCTGCCGGTCACCTGCCGGGCGTAGACGTGGCTGACGCTGCCCTGGCCGGTCCCGCCGAACCCGGTCACCTCCGTGCCCCACCGCCGCTTGCCTCCCTCCTCCAGCGCATAGGTCATCCGCGTGCGCTTGGGGGGCAGCGGCCACGGGGCGCGGGGGTCAGCCGCGTCGCCCAGCTGGGCGTAGACGTCGAGCACGACCACGCTGCGGGCACCCTCGCGGTGCGAGTTGGAGATGCAGTCCATGCCGGTGTCGCCTCCGCCGATCACGATGACCTTCTTGCCGGCGGCGGTGATCTCGGTCCCCGGGTCCGGGGCACGCGTGGGCCGCCCCTCCTGCCCCGCCACCCAGCGGTTGCGCTGGTAGAGGTACTGCATGGCCGGATGGATGCCGCCGAGCTCGCGCCCGGGCACGTCGAGGTCGCGCGACACCCGGCTGCCGGTCGCGATCACCACCGCGTCGAAGCGCTCGTTGAGCTCGTCGGAGGTGATGTCGGCGCCGATCTCGGTGTCGTATCGAAACGCGATGCCCTCCTGCTCGAGGATGGCAACCCGGCGGTCGATGATCCACTTCTCCAGCTTGGCGTCGGGGACCCCGAAGCGCAGGAGTCCACCTGGACCCTCGTCGCGCTCGAAGACCGTCACCGAGTGCCCACACTGGTTGAGCTCGGCGGCGACGGCGAGCCCGGAGGGCCCGGAGCCGACCACGGCCACTGTGCGGCCCGAGCGGCGGTCGGGCGCGTGGGGCACCACCCATCCCTCGGCAAACGCCCGCTCGATGATCGACAACTCGATCTGCTCGATGGTCACCGGATCGTCGTTGATCGCCAGCACGCAGGCCGACTCGCATGGCGCCGGGCAGATGAGGCCGGTGAACTCCGGGAAGTTGTTGGTGGCGTGCAACTGCTCGATGGCGTCGCGCCACTTGTCGCGGTAGACGAGGTCGTTCCAGTCCGGGATGAGATTGCCCAGGGGGCAGCCCTCGTGGCAGAACGGCACCCCACAGTCCATGCAGCGCGCGCCCTGGCGGCGCAGCTCGGACGCAGGCTGGAGCCCGAAGTACTGCTTGTAGTCGCGCACGCGGTTGCGCGGGTCGCGCTTGTCAAAGCCGACCCGGTGGATTTTGAGAAACGCGCCGAGCTCACCCATGGGATCTCTGAAACCGGCGAGGGTACCGGAGGGCCTAGGCCCCCACCGGCTCGCCCTCTTCGGACTCCTCCTCGTGGGCGCGCTCCTGGAGCACGCGCTTGTAGTCGCGCGGCATGACCTTCACGAACCGCTGTGACTCGCGCTCCCAGGAGGCCAGGATGTTGCGGGCCCGCAGCGATCCGGTGCGCTGGGCGTGCTCGGAGATGAGCGACCTCACCTCACGCTCGCCGGCCTCGTCCAGCGCCTCCAGATCGACCAGCTCCAGATTGCAGCGGCCGCGGAAGCGATTGTCGCGGTCATA
>DASXJW010000077.1:0-19875 GCA_036497165.1 Solirubrobacteraceae bacterium | reverse complement strand
AGTCCGGCTCCATAGAGCAGGTGCTCGACGCTGCTCGAGCAGTCGTACGCGGGCGCGGCGGACGGAGCGGGCGGGGTCGACGTGACCACCGGCCCGCGCGCCCAGCTCCTGCCTGACGGTCAGGCCACGGCCCCTGCCGGGGCACCGGCGGCGGTGAAGGGGATCATCGCCGCCGGCAACCAGATCGTGGGCAAGCCGTACATGGTCGGAGGTGGCCACGGGCTCTCGCTGACCGACATCGCGCCCACCTATGACTGCTCGTCGAGCGTGGAGCATCTGCTCTATGGCGGCGGGCTCCTGCCCGCGGCCTATGACGCCGCATCCGGCGCGTTGGAGTCGTTCGGCCAGCCGGGCCCGGGACGGTGGGTGACGATCTATGCCTCGGCCGACCACGTCTTCATGTACGTGGCCGGGCTGCGCTGGGACACCCACAATGCCGCCGGGCCCGAGGACGGGAGCACGGGGATCGGGTGGCATCCGCTCGTGCGCGCGTCAGCCGGGTTCGTCGTCCGTCATCCGGTGGGGCTCTAGATGAGGCGTGTCCCTCTCCCACCGCCGGTGGCCGTCACGGCGATCGTCGCGCTCGCGCTCGCGCTGGCCGTGTCCGGGTGCGGAGTGCCGCTGGTCGGCGCGCGCTCGTCTGCCAGCCACGGCCAGACTGCCGCCACCGCCACCGCCACCGCGAGCGCCACCGCCACCGGAGGCGACCCGGGCGCCGCGGGCACCCCGGAGGCTCGGATCCGCTCCACCGTGGCCCGCGCCCAGCGCACCCACGAGATCCCCACTCCGGCGCCGGCCCGGCAGGCGCTCGGCGGCTGGCGCTCCCCGGTCCAAGCGGTCCAGGTGTTCGCCCAGTGGTACATCAACTGGACCGCGGACACCGTGGCCACGCACATGCACATCCTCGCCCAGGCGGCCATCGGTCAGGCTCGCTCGGCGATGACCCTGGCCGCCGGGCAGGTCGCCCACGACGATTCGCTCACGCTCGGCGGCATCGCCAATTCGGGCACGGTGGAGGGCATCGCGCCGGTGGCCGGTGAGAACGACGTCTACGCGGTGATCACCCGTGAGCGGACCACGGCGACCAACACCAACGCCTACCAGGGCCTGCGGCCCGCCTGGCACGTCACGCTGGCCACCGTGACCAAGGTCTACGGTCGGCTGTGGACGATCAGCCAGTGGCAGCCCGAGAATTGACGGGGTTGTCGCGCTCAGTGGGCGGCGGCGTTGAGTGCCACGGCTCCCCCGAAGCACGCCAGGGCGAGCACCCGCAGGAACCAGCCGGCCCGGTCACCCGGCCGGCCCGTGACGATCCCGACGATCGCCAGCGACATGCACGCTACCGAGACGAGAGCGAGCAGCAGCGCGAGGATCCGCAGGATCGGCACGGCCGGTCAGGGGGCGCGCATGCCCAGCAGGCGCAGGTAGCGCGAGACCGCCTGGGCGCGGTTGGCGACCCGGAGCTTGCGCAGGATGCTGTTGACGTGGAATTTGACGGTCCCGTCGGAGATGACGAGCGCCTCGGCGATCGCCTTGTTGGAGTTGCCGTCAGCGAGCAGGCGCAGCACGTCGAGCTCGCGGCGGGTCAGCAGCCCCTCGAACACGACCCGGTCGTCGCGCTCGCCCGTGACCGGCGCGACCGGGGACGCTCCGGCGCGCCGCGGGGGGCGCTGCATGGTCGTCAGTCGGATCGGCGCGTCGGTCAGCTCCCCTGAGCGCGCGCCCAGCCAGTCCAGGAACTCGCGCAGCTGCTCGCGCTCGTGGCGCAGGGCACGCCGCAAGCTGGCGCTCTCGTATGCCTGGGCCAGCCGGCTCGTGAACTCCCAGAGCACGTCACGGTCCAGGACGTCGAGCCGCTGCCCGGGGCCGCGATCCGCGTGGACCATGCCGATGACATGGGGTCCGACCACCAGCGGCGCCGCCGCGTAGGACGTCCAGCCCATGAGCTCGGTGAGCCGCCGGTCCACCCGGGGATGCACCTGGGCGTCGTCGACGATCGTGGCCCGGCGCCGGCGCAGCAGCTCGGTCTCGAGCAGCGGATGCTCGAGCCGGATCGGAGAGGCCCGGAGGGCCGCCAGCACCTCGGAAGCGCCGGTGCGGTCGGAGTCGAAGTGGATCGCCTCGGCGACCAGGCGTCCCTCGTCGGTCAGCGACAGCAGCACTCGCCGGAGCTTGGACGCCCGGCACAGCGCGGCCGGCGCCTGGCCGAGCATCGACGCCGGGGACGTGATGCTCCGCAGCTCCTCGACGGCGCCGTGGATCCCGGCCAGGGCCTCAAAGCGGGTGTCGTAGCGATGGCGCAGCCGTTCGAGCGCGGCCTCCTGCTCGCGAACCGGCGCGCCGTACTCGCCACCCCCCAAGCCCCCGAGCCGCTCGGTCAGGGCCGCGATGAGGGCATGCAGGGACCGCGCATCCGCCGGCCCGGGCTCGACGCCACCTCCGTCGACCGTGCGCCCGTCGACCGGGCGCTCACCGAGCATCGCCTGGGCGCGCGCGGCCGCCGCCACCACGCGGCTCCGCAGCTCGGTCTCCACCGGGCCCGCCAGACCCCGGCCGGGTAATGTGGCGGTCATCGATCCACCGCACCGCCGCCTGCGCGTACGAACCGCGCCACCGCGTCGGCGCGGCTGGTGGCGCCGAGCTTGCGCAGGATGTTCTTGACGTGGTACTTGACCGTCCCCTCGCGGACCACCAGCGACTTGGCGATCGCGAGGTTGGTCTGCCCTCGGGCCAGCAGCCGCAGAACGTCGAGCTCGCGTGAGGTCAGCGACTCGAGCAGCCGCATGTCGCCGCCCGTGGCGCGCGGACGCATGAGCCCAGCGGCGTCCTCGAGCCGTCCCAGGCGTGTGCTCATCCAGTGCACGGCGGCGCTCAGCTCCGCGCGATGGAGCTCGAGCGTGTGCCGCAGGACCGCCCGCTCGAACACGCCCGCCAGCTCCTCGGCATAGCGGCCCACCACCTCGCCGTCCAGTGCGTCGGCGGCGCGACCGCGCCGGGTGGCGTCGGCGTGCAGGAGTCCGATCGCGTCGCCGCCGATGCTCAGCGCCGCCACCGCATATGAGTCCCACCCCAGGGCCTGGGCCAGCGGGGCGGGCGTCCGGGCGCCGGCGGCACCCACGGCGACGACCCGGGCGGCGTGCTGTCGGGCCACCTCGTACTCCAGCAGGGGGTACTCGAGGCGCATCGTGACCTCGCCGAGCTCGGCCAGCGCGGCGTCGGCCTGCGCCTGATCGACTCCGTCCCAGATGGTGAGGGGCACGATCCGCCCCTCCGTGACCTCGCTGATCACCACGCGATCGAACTCCGAGCCCGTCCCGAGCTCGGCGGCGGCCCGGCTGAGCAGGCCCTCGGTGGAGCCGAGCTCGCCCAGTCGCCGCGCCCCCTCGTCGACCCGCTCCAGCGCGTCGCTGCGCCGGACGTACTCGAGCTCGACCAGTTCTCGCTCCAGCGCAAGGAGCTCGACCAGGCCCCGCTCGGCGGCCGCCACGTCGGCGATCGGTGCGGTGGCCATCAGCCGACCCCCACCTCGGCGGGGCAGCGAGGGGGGCCTGAGGTGGGGGCGGCGCGCGCGGCGCGCTTGGAGCCGGCGGAGGCTACAGCGGGCTGGCGATGCGACGGATCAGCGCGTAGCGGTCCAGGGCCTCGTGGCCGACCGCGCACAGGCCGAAGCGCTGGCCGGCGTGCTCGATCCTGTGCCAGACCGCGGGCGCTTGGTCCACGGCAGTCAACGCCAGCGCCTTGTCGTCGGACTCCAGAAGCCACAGCACATCCGCGCCGGTGACGGCGTGGGCGGTCAGCGGCGGCACATGGCGCGGATTGCCCGATGTCCCGTAGACGCCGAGCTCGGCCAGCAGTGCCGAGGCGTGGCGTCCGACCAGGGCCAGCGCCGCCAGATCGGCGCTGCTGTCGGCGAGGTGCACTGCCGAGCGGCGCGCCACGCGCGCTGCCAGCACGGCCTGCAGACGGTCGCCGAGCCGCGGGTCGCAGACCACGAGCATGCGGTCGGGCCGCTCGGCGCACCACCACGCGTCGCCGCTGAGCACGGCGCCGCCGGGCGCAACCTCGTGACCGGTCAAGCGCTGAGCCAGATGCTGCAGCTGCGCGGGCGGGCCCTCGAGTACCAGCTTGGTCAGCTCCGAGCGGTCGGCCAGACCCACGGCGCTCACGCATGCGGCCAGTTCTCCGGCGGGCGAGCCGTAGTGGGCGACGACGGCGTGGCCGCCACGCGGCACGAGCACTCCGCCGGCCTGACGGAGCACGGGCCCGAGGGCATTCTCGCTCCGGTCCGATGAGACGTGTACTGACAACGCATCAGGAAGGTACCGCCTGGGCCTGGGCCGCGACCTACTCTTTATACATGAGTTGGCCTATCGAACGGGAGGTATCGTTGTCTCAGCGCCGTTCCGCCCGCATGAAACGCGGCTGGATGAGTCATCCTACTCGAAAGTCTAGGTCGAACAGGAAGTGTGGGAGTGGCGCGCCCCCGCATTGCTGAGGAAGCTGTCAAGGCACCGGTATGAGCGAGAGCGAGGAGAGGCGTGAGATGACCGCGACCGGAACGATCGACCGTTACGCGCGGCTGGCGCACATGATCGCCACCGATCAGTGCGTGATCCTCGACGGTGCCAACGGGACCGAGCTGATCAAGGTCCGCGGCGGGCGTCCCGAGGTCGAGGAGCACGTCTGGGGCCTCACCGCGCTGCTGGACGCTCCCGAGGATGTCGCGCGGGTGCATCGCAGCTACATCGACGTCGGCTGCGACGTCATCTGCACCAACACCTGGGGCCTTCCCACGGCCCTGCGCGATGGGGCGACGCGGCTTGCGGAGGCCTCGGAGCCCGTCCACTGGATGGACATCGTCCGTCGCGCCGTCGGCCTCGCCCGTTCGGCGGCGCACGAGGCGGGGCGCGGCGATGAGGCGGCGATCGCCTTCAGCCTCAACGGCGACGTGGACACGCCCGACGGCCGCGAGACGATCGCGCTGCTCTCGCGGGCCTTCGAGGAGGAGCCTCCCGACCTCATCCTGCTCGAGACCCTGTCGCTGGTGCGCACCTCCACCTACGCCACCGTCGAGGCGCTCCTGGACACCGGGATCCCGGTGTGGCTGAGCTTCCGCCGCTGCCGGCACGGCGTGTGCGGCGTCTACGGCGAGCACTGGGGCGGCCCCGAGGGCGACGCGTTCGGTCGCGCGGCGCGCCGCTTCGAGGAGATGGGCGTGGGCGCGCTGGCCATCAACTGCATTCCTCCCGATCACGTCACCGGGATGCTGTCGTGGCTGCGCGACTTCACCGACCTTCCGCTCGGCGTCTATCCCAACCTCGGCTACCTGTCGGCCGCGGGCTGGCGCGAGGAGGCGGGGGTCATGGGCTCGGAGTACGCGGAGCTGGCGCTCCGCTGGCGCGCCGAGGGCGCCCAGATCATCGGCGGGTGCTGCGGCGTGCGCCCCGAGCACCTTGAGGCGGCGCGGGTGGCGCTATCTGAGACCAAGCCCGGCCACGACCGCCCCGCCGTGCTCACCACCGAGAACGGCGGCCCCACGAAGCGGCGCGAGCCGCCGTCCTGGGCGGATCCGCGCGGCCGGGAGATGTTCCCGCTCGACATGCCCGAGATCGACGTGGAGGAGGGGGTGTTCGTCCCCACGCAGGGCAGCTTCCTCATCTGGAAGTACCTCTACCGCGAGGGCATCGGCGCCCATCAGCGGTGCCTGGACATCGGCTCGGGCAGCGGTCTGCTCACGGTGCAGCTGGCCCGCAACGGCGCCGCCCACGTACATGCCATCGACATCGATCCCCCCTCGGTCAAGAACACGCTGACCAATGCCTTTCGCAACGGCGTCGCCGACAAGGTGAGCGCCTCGGCCCAGGACCTGTACCCGTGGGTGCCCGAGGAACGCTACGACGTGATCGTGGCCAGCCTCTATCAGACGCCCGTCGATCCCTTCGAGCAGGTCACCACCCACCGGCCCCTTGACTACTGGGGGCGCAACCTGCTCGACCACCTCATCCGGCTGCTGCCCGAGGCCCTGGCCGACGACGGAACCGCCTACATGATGCAATTGAGCGTGATCGGCCGGCGGCGCACGGCGGAGCTGCTCGACGGGCTCGGATACCAGGCGCGGGTGGTCGACTTCTCGTTCTTCGAGTTCTCAGACCTTTTCAACACGAAGCGTGAGCAGATCGCTCGCGTGGAGGAACATTCCGACGCGTACCACCTGAGGTTCGGATCGACCGACGTCATGGTGGCCTACCTGCTGGAGATCACCCGCAAGCCCGAGGAAAGCCCTGACTGATGAGCTTCGCCGAAAATGAGTTCCTGTTCACCTCGGAGTCCGTGACCGAGGGACACCCGGACAAGATCGCCGATCAGATCTCGGACGGGGTGCTCGACGCCGTCCTGCGCGAGGACCCCAAGGCGCGGGTGGCGTGCGAGACGCTGGTCAACACCGGCCTGGTGGTCGTCTCGGGCGAGATCACGACGACCACGTACGTCGACATCCAGGAGATCGCCCGCGAGACGGTCAAGCAGATCGGCTACACCGACGCCGCCTTCGGATTCGACTACCAGACCTGTGCCGTGATCAACGCCATCGACAAGCAGTCGCCTGACATCGCCCAGGGCGTCGACGTGGCCTACGAGACGCGCCAGGACGGCTCGGGCGGGGACGAGCTCGACGTCGCCGGCGCCGGCGACCAGGGGATGATGTTCGGCTACGCCACCAACGAGACGCCGGAGCTGATGCCGCTGCCGATCGCGCTGGCCCACCGGCTCGCCCAGCGGCTGGCGGCGGTGCGCAAGAGCCGCGAGCTGGACTACCTGCGGCCCGACGGCAAGACGCAGGTCAGCGTCCGCTATGCCGACGGCCGGCCGGTGGCCATCGAGAAGCTGCTCATCTCCAGCCAGCATGCCGAGGGGGCCGAGAAGACGATCAAGCAGGACCTGTGGGAGCGCGTGGTGGTGCCCGTGCTGCCGGCGGAGCTCTACGACGGTGCCGAGCTGCAGCGCAGCTTCCTGGTCAATCCCACGGGGCGGTTCGTGATCGGGGGCCCGATGGGCGACTGCGGGCTGACCGGGCGCAAGATCATCGTCGACACCTACGGCGGCATGGCCCGGCACGGCGGCGGCGCCTTCAGCGGCAAGGACCCGTCCAAGGTCGACCGCTCCGCCGCCTACGCCGCGCGTTACGTGGCCAAGAACATCGTCGCCGCCGGCCTCGCCGATCGGGCCGAGGTGCAGGTGGCCTACGCCATCGGCGTCGCGCACCCGGTGAGCGTCATGGTGGAGACCTTCGGCACCGGCAAGATCGGCCGCGGGCGCATCCTCGAGCTCGTCGGCGAGCACTTCGACCTGCGCCCCGGGGCCTTCCGCGAGTACCTGGACCTGCATCGTCCCATCTACCAGAAGACCGCCGCCTACGGCCACTTCGGCCGCGAAGACGACGACTTCACCTGGGAGAAGACCGACAAGGCCGAGGCGCTGCGCGAGGCCGCCGGCCTCTGAGCGCGCTCGCCCACGGGCGCTGAGTCGTGGACGCCCGCGCGCGGCTAAGGCGTGTAGCCGTGCCGGCGCAGGAACGCCTTCAGCGCGGCGACGAACCTCTGTCCCTGTGGCTCGCTGCGCCCCAGCGCGCTCTTGAGGTGACCCGCTCGGGCCTGCGCGGCCAGAAACCGGTTCGCCGCCGCGCTGCGCCCAAGCCGGTACTCGTCCGCCGCCCAGGCGGCGATGACTCCCACACTGTCGGCGTAGTGCTGGCGGGCCATGTGCGTGAACGTCCTCAGCCAGTCCGCGGCGTCGGTGCGGACGAGGCCCGGGTAGGCGGCGGTGACGTCGTGGAAGCGGCCGCCTGAGAAGGTGAGGATCTGGAGGGGGAGTCCGGATGCCGCGAAGTCGGTGAACGCGTAGGCGAAGGAGTCATCGGCGGTCACGAACTCCTTGTGCCCGTCGTGGCTGAGATCCTCGATCCGCGCACCGGGGTCTCCGAAGTTCCGCTCGGTGGCGGCGTAGGTCATCGTTGCCGGGTCAAACGTGAACACCTGCTCGATCGAGCAGCAGTGGGCGCCGCCGCTGTAGAGGTCCAGCACGACGTTCGGCTGCCCGGTGCCGGCGAGGTCGAGGATGTGCACCGACGAGGCTCTCGGGCCGGTGGCGCCCGGGGCGCAGTACTTGCCGCACGTCTTGGAGCGAACCGGGTGGTCATAGAGGACCGAGCCCGACTGGGAGATGCGCAGCCGCAGCCCGGAGTAGTTCGGGTAATGGCCCGAGAACGTGAACGTGGCGGTGACCGGACCGGCGCCGGCCGTCTGCGTCGTCGCGAGGGCGGGCGATGCCGGCAGCGCCGACACCGCGAGCACGAAGGCGGTGATCAGGGCGCGGCGCATGCGCCCGGCATCCTAGCTGCCGCCTCCTATGCTCAGGGGCAATGTCCGCTCAGTACATCTTCACGACCCATAAGCTCTCCCGTCGCTACCCGCCCGACAAGGAGGTCCTCAGCGACATCTCGCTGTCGTTCTACCCCGGCGCCAAGATCGGCGTGCTGGGCTACAACGGCGCGGGCAAGTCGACCCTGTTGCGCATCATGGCGGGGACCGACACGGAGTTCGACGGGCACGCCCAGTTGGCGCCGAATGCCACCGTGGGGATGCTCGAGCAGGAGCCCGAGCTTGATCCCGGCAAGGACGTCAAGGGCAACGTGGAGGACGGCGTCGCCGAGATCCGGGCGCTGCTCGATCGGTTCAACGAGCTCTCGATGAACTACTCCGACGAGACCGCGGATGAGTTCGCGCGGGTGCAGGAGCAGATCGACGCCGTCGACGGCTGGAACCTCGACACCACGCTCGAGTACGCCATGGACGCCTTGCGCTGCCCGCCGGCCGACGCCGACATCACCACGCTGTCGGGCGGCGAGCGCCGTCGCGTGGCCATGTGCCGCCTGCTGCTGCGCCAGCCCGACCTGCTGCTCCTCGACGAGCCCACCAACCACCTGGACGCCGAGTCGGTGGCCTGGCTCGAGCAGCACCTCCAGGACTACAAGGGCACGGTGGTGGCCATCACCCACGATCGCTACTTCCTCGACAACGTCGCCGGCTGGATCCTCGAGCTCGACCGCGGCCGGGGCATCCCCTACCAGGGCAACTACTCGGGCTGGCTGGAGCAGAAGCGGGTGCGCCTGGCCCAGGAGGAGCGCCAGGAGTCCGCGCGCAAGCGCACCATCGATCAGGAGCTCGAGTGGGTGCGGATGAACGCTTCGGCCCGGCGCAACAAGCCCAAGGCGCGCCTGAACGCCTATGAGGCGCTGCTGGCCCAGGATCGCAACGTCAAGCTCGACCAGGTCCAGATCCACATCCCCGCCGGGCCGCGGCTCGGCGGCGTGGTGGTGGAGGCCGACGGGCTGCGCAAGGGCTATGGCGACCGCCTGCTCATCGACGACCTCACCTTCAAGCTCCCGCCCGCCGGGATCGTCGGCGTGATCGGCGCCAACGGCGCCGGCAAGACGACGCTGCTGCGCATGATCACCGGTCAGGAGGAGCCCGACGAGGGCACGCTGCGTCTCGGCGACACCGTCAAGCTCGCCTACGTCGACCAATCGCGCGACGCCCTGGATCCCGAGAAGACCGTCTGGCAGGAGATCTCCGACGGCCTGGACCAGATCCCGCTCGGTGACCGCACCGTCGCCAGCCGCGCCTATACCGCCGGCTTCAACTTCAAGGGCACCGACCAGCAGAAGAAGGTGGCCAAGCTCTCCGGCGGCGAGCGCAACCGCCTGCACCTGGCCAAGCTCCTGCGCAGCGGCGGCAACCTGCTCCTGCTCGACGAGCCCACCAACGACCTGGACACCGACACGCTGCGCGCGCTCGAGGAGGCGCTGCTGGCCTTCGCCGGGTGCGCCGTGGTGGTCTCCCACGACCGCTGGTTCCTGGACCGCATCGCCACGCACGTGCTGGCCTTCGAAGGCGACTCCCAGGTGCGCTGGTTCGAGGGCAACTTCGAGGCCTACGAGACCTTCCGCCGCGAGCAGCTCGGCGCCGAGGCCGACCGGCCGCACCGCATCACCTACAAGAAGCTGGTCAGGAACTAGCGTCGCGCTTGGGAGATTCGCGGCGCGGCCGCCGAATTTTTCAAGCGTGACAACGCCCACGGTGGGACACTTGACCGTGTGGCCTCGCGCTCGGTCCTGATCACCGGCTGCTCCTCGGGCATCGGCTACGCCACCGCCGAGCGTCTGCTCGACGACGGCTACGCGGTCTACGCCACCGCCCGCCGGCCGGAGTCCCTCGAGGCGCTGGCGGCCAAGGGCGCCACCACACTGGCGCTCGATGTCACCAGCGAGGCGTCGATGCAGGCCGCCCTGGCCCGGGTCATCGAGACCGAGGGCTGCGTCGGCATCCTGGTCAACAACGCGGGCTACAGCCAGTCCGGCGCGGTGGAGAGCGTCGCGCTCGACGAGGTCCGCCGCCAGTTCGAGACCAACGTGTTCGGACTCATCCGGATGTGCCAGCTCGTCCTGCCCGGGATGCGCGCCCGGGGGGAGGGCCGCATCGTCAACATCGGCTCAATGGGCGGGCGCCTCACGTTCCCCGGCGGTGGCGTCTACCACGCCACCAAGTACGCGGTCGAGGCCATCTCGGACGCGTTGCGCTTCGAGGTCCGCGGCTTCGGCGTCAAGGTCATCCTTATCGAGCCCGGCCTCATCGTCACCAACTTCGGCGAGGCGGCCGCTGGCTCCGTGCGGGCCGGCGCGGACCGCGACGGCGCCTACGCCACCTTCAACCGCCACGTGGCCGACGTCACCGCGGGCGCCTACAAGGGCCCGATGGCCAAGCTCGGCGGCGGCCCGGAGCTGGTGGCGGCGACGATCGCCAAGGCGCTGGCGGCGCGGCGACCCAAGGCCCGCTACGCGGTGACCCCCAGCGCCCACCTGCTCATCGGGCAGCGCCGGATCACCCCGGACCGCGTCTGGGATGCGATGATGCGAACGCAGTTCCCCACGCCCAAGCGCTGAGGGTCTTCGCCCGCCACTGGCGCAGGCCGGCGCCGACGATCTCGCCCTCTCGTGCGCGGCAAACGTCCCGCTGTGCAGGCCCGCCGGGCGGCACTGGACGTTGGGCGCCGCTGCGGGCGCAATCGTCCCGCGGACCCGCACGGCCTCGGCCGGGTGGGACGCTGGGCCCCGCTACCGACGTCAACGTCCCGCGTCGCCGGCGGCGTGGCCCAAGTGGGGCGTTTGCGGCCACCGCCAGGCCCGCCACCACCGCCCCCGGCCCCTCAGCTCGCCAGCTCAGCCTCCAGCAGCGCCCGCAACGCCGCGGCACTGCCGGCCACGCCATCCGCGGCGGACAGGTCCGCTGCCTCATACGGTCCCGTGGTGACGGCGAAGCACCGCAGCTCGTCAGCCCGTGCGCAGGCGATGTCACGTGGGGTGTCGCCGATGACGAGGGTGCGCGCGCGTGGGTGCGACACATGGTCCTGGCCGGCCCGCCGGCGGGCGATGGCCGGCAGCGCGGCGCGGTCCTCGGAGTCTGAGCCGAACCCTCCCTGGCCCGCCGGGAAGTGGCGGCCGATCCCGGCTCGCTTGAGCTTGAGCCGGGCCACCGGCTCGAAGTTGCCGGTCACGAGGGAGAGCATCACGTCCTCGCGGGCGGCCAGCCACTCGATGAGCCCGGCGATACCGGGCACGAGCATGTCGGACAAGTCCGGCGGGCACAGCCGGGCATAGTTGGCGCAGCATCGCTCGCGCACGTCGGTCGCGTGCTCGTCGATGGCGCGGGCGCTCACCCCGGCGTCGAGCAGGAGCACCCGGGCGATCTCGCCATCGGTGCGTCCGGCCGGCGAGATGCTCGCCCGCGGGCGGCTCACGTCGACGCCGTGGACCTCGCGAACGGCCTCCCGCAGCGCCTCGGCGTGGGCGGCGCCGGCCCGCCGCACCAGCGTTCCGTCGATGTCGAACAGCAGCAGCAGTGCCGCGTTTGTCGTCACCGGCGGTTACCGCTCGAAGGACATGCCGGGCTCGAGCCGCTTGGCGAAGGCGGCGATGAGCTCGGCGGCGACCTGGACGTCGGCCAGCGACACGAGCTCGACCGGCGAGTGCATATAGCGCAGCGGCACCGACACGACCGCCGTGGGGACCCCGGTTCGGCTGGCATGCACCGCGTCGGCGTCGGTCCCGGTGGCGCGCCCCAGGGACTCCAGCGTGAACGGGAACTCCTGCTCTTCGGCGATGTCGATGAGCAGGTCGGTGACCTTCGGATGCAGCGACGTCCCCCGCGCGATCACCGCCCCCGAGCCGAGCGGGTGCTTGGTCATGGGCCCGAGCTCGATGCTCGGCTGATCGGTGGCGAAGATGACGTCCACGACGATGGCGACATCGGGCTCCAGGGCGAACGCGCTGGTCCGTGCCCCGGCGAAGGTCGTCTCCTCCTGGGTCACCGCCAGGGCCACGACGTCGCCCGGCGCGCCCCCGTCGGCGGCCACCAGACGCGCGGCCTCGGCCGCCACGTAGCAGCCGATCCGGTTGTCCAGCGCGCGCGAGACCAGGCGGCCGTTGGGCAGCTCGACCGGCGCCACGTCGATCACGCCGGCGTCGCCCACGCGCACCATCTCGCGGGCCTCGTCGCCGTCCTTGGCGCCGATGTCGATGTGCAGGTCCTTGACCTTGGGCGCGCGGTCGCGCTCGTCGGACTTGATGAGGTGGATGGGCTTGCGTCCGATGACTCCCGGCACGTCGCCGCCGCGGGTGGCGAGCGTGATCCGCTGGCCGACGAGCACGATCGGGTCCCAGCCGCCCACCTCGCCGAAGCGCAGGTGTCCGTCGTCCTCGATGTGCGTGACGTGAACGCCGATCTCGTCGATGTGCCCGATCACGGCCAGCGTCGGCCCGCCGCCGGTCCCGGGCACGCGGGCCATGGAGGAGCCGACGGCGTCGGCGCGCACATCGTCGGAGAAGGCGGCGCACCCGTCGCGCCAGACCCCGGCGGGTGCTGTCTCGTGCCCGGACGGGCCGGCCGCGACGAGCAGCCGCTGCAACAGCTCAGGAGTGGCCATGGCGAGGGAATCTAGTGCAGCAGCTCTCTGAGCACGTACTGAAGGATCCCGCCGTGGCGGTAGTAGACCTGCTCCTTGGGCGTGTCGATCCGCACGGTGACGTCGAACTGCGTGTCGTCGGTCTTGACCGTCAGCGTCCGCGGCACCTCCTCGGCATCCGCGATGCCGGTGATCGTGAACTTCTCCGTGCCGGTCAGACCCAGCGACTCCACCGAGTCGCCGTCGGAGAACTGCAGCGGGAGCACGCCCATCCCCACCAGGTTGGAGCGGTGGATGCGCTCGAAGCTCTGGGCGATGACCGCGCGCACGCCCAGCAGGCGCGTGCCCTTGGCCGCCCAGTCGCGCGAGGAGCCCGAGCCGTACTCCTTGCCCGCCAGGACGATGAGCGGGACGTGCTGGTCGATGTAGCGCATGGCGGCGTCATAGATCGACATCTCCTGACCACCAGCTTCGCCGGCGGTGCCCCCCTCGCCCCCGAGGTACTTGGTCACGCCGCCCTCGGTCCCGGGCGCGAGCTGGTTGCGCAGGCGGATGTTGGCGAAGGTGCCGCGCATCATCACCTCGTGGTTGCCGCGGCGCGACCCGTAGGAGTTGAAGTCGCGCGACTCCACGTGGTTCTCGTTGAGGTAGGAGGCGGCGGGGCCGTCGCGCTTGATCGAGCCGGCCGGCGAGATGTGATCGGTGGTGACGCTGTCGCCCAGCATCGCCAGCACCCGCGCCTCGACGATGTCCTCCAGCGGCTCGGGCTCGGGCGGCATCTCCTCGAAGAAGGGCGGGCGTCGCACATAGGTTGAGCGCTCGTCCCAGGCGAAGGCGTCGCCGGTGGGCACCTCCAGCGAGTTCCAGCGCTCGTCGCCGTCGAACACCTCCCCGTAGGACTTGCGGAACATGTCGGACTGCACGGCCTCCTCCACCGTCTGGCCGACCTCCTTGGAGTCGGGCCAGATGTCCTTGAGGTAGACGGGGTTGCCGTCCTTGTCCTCGCCCAGCGGATCGTCATAGAGGTCGATGTCCATCGTCCCCGCCAGCGCGTAGGCGACGCACAGCGGCGGCGAGGCCAGGTAGTTCATCTTCACGTCGGGGTTGATGCGGCCCTCGAAGTTGCGATTGCCCGAGAGCACCGAGACCACGGCGAGATCCTCCGCGCCCACGACGTCGGAGATCGCCTGGGGCAGCGGTCCGCTGTTGCCGATGCACGTGGTGCAGCCGTAGCCGACGAGGTTGAAGCCCAGCTCGTCCAGGTACTCGTCCAGGCCGGCGCGCTTTAGGTACTCGGTGACGACCTTGGAGCCCGGCGCCAGCGAGGTCTTGACCCACGGCTTGACCGTGAGGCCCTTCTGGACGGCGTTGCGCGCCAGGATTCCCGCGCCGAGCATCACCGACGGGTTGGACGTGTTGGTGCAGCTCGTGATCGCCGCGATGACGACGTGGCCGTGATCGAGCTCGACCTCGGTGCCGTCCTCGAGCGTGACCGGGGCGCAGACGTGCGCGCGGTCGGCCACCTGCGCGCCTCCGGTGCCGCCGTGCGGCTTCTGGCCGTGATCCCGGCTGCCGTTGCTTGCCGGGGCGTCTGAGGCCGGGAAGCTGTCCTCGACGCCCTCGTCGTTGTCCTCCTCGTCGTCGGGCAGCAGGTCCTCCAGCGCCATGCGGAAGGCGTCTCGCGACTCGGTGAGGGACACGCGGTCCTGGGGCCGCTTGGGACCCGCGATGCTCGGCACCACGTCGGCGAGGTCGAGCTCGATGGTGTCGGAGTAGGTCGGCTCCTCCGAGTCCTGGTCGTGCCACAGGCCCTGCTCCTGGGCGTAGGCCTCCACGAGCGCGATCTGCTCCTTCGGACGCCCGGAGAACTCGAGGTAGCGGAGCGTCTCTGCGTCGATGGGGAAGATGGCGCAGGTCGAGCCGAACTCGGGCGACATGTTGCCGATCGTCGCGCGGTCGGCCAGCGGCAGGCCGGCCAGGCCGGCGCCGTGGAACTCGACGAACTTGCCCACGACGCCGCGCTCGCGCAGCATCTCGGTCACGGTGAGCACGAGGTCGGTGGCGGTGGCGCCCTCCTGGAGCTCGCCGGTGAGCTTGAAGCCGAGCACCTGCGGGATCAGCATCGACATCGGCTGACCGAGCATGGCCGCCTCGGCCTCGATCCCGCCCACACCCCAGCCCAGCACCCCCAGGCCATTGATCATCGTCGTGTGCGAGTCGGTCCCGACGAGCGTGTCCGGATAGGCGAGGTTGCGCTCGTCGTCCACGAAGACCACGCGTGCGAGGTACTCGAGGTTGACCTGGTGGACGATCCCGGTGTCGGGCGGCACCACCTTGAAGTTGTGGAAGGCGCCCTGGCCCCAGCGCAGAAACGCGTAGCGCTCCTCGTTACGCTCGAACTCGAGCTCCGCGTTGCGCTGAAACGCCTGCGGCGAGCCGTAGGCGTCGACCTGCACGGAGTGATCGATGACCAGCTCCGCCGGGACCAGCGGATTGATCTTGTTGGGATCGCCCCCCATCTCCTTCATGGCGTCGCGCATGGCGGCCAGGTCGACGATGGCCGGGACCCCGGTGAAGTCCTGCATCACCACCCGCGCGGGAGTGAACGCGATCTCCTTGGACGGCTCGTCCTTGGCGTTCCAGGTGGCCAGGGCCTCGATGTCGTCAGCTCGGATCGACTCGCCGTCCTCGTTGCGCAGCAGGTTCTCGAGCAGGATCTTCAGCGAGAAGGGCAGCCGCGCGATGTCGAACTTGGACTGCAGCGCATCCAGGCGGTAGATGTCGTACTTCGCGTCGCCGACGCTCAGCGTGGCCTTCGCGTCAAAGCTGTTCGGGTGGGCGGGCATGTTCGAAAACTCCTGGTTTCAGACGCAGTTCCCCGTACTTTAGGTTGGGCAACCCGCTGCCGTTGTCCGGTCCCGGACCCCGAGCTCCTACGCACGTCTTACCGACGTCTTCGCCGTGACTTCGGCGCCCTGCCGATCCTGAACTCGCCCAAAACGGATTTGAGTTCAAGGAGCCCTTCGCGTGTCCGCCTTCCCGCTCGCAGCATCGACCATCGCCGCCCTTGGCACCGGCCTCCTCCTGGCCGCCGCCTACTACACCGAGGCGCATCGCGCGCCCGACCAGTCCTGAGCCTGAGAGCCGCCTGAGAATGCACGCGGCTCTTAGCTTCCTCTCATCCGACGCGTCCAAGCTCATCATCCGATGAGCTCGAACTCGACGCCCTATCGCGAGCTCCTGCGCCCATCGTGGCTCTCGCAGCGCGCCCTGCCCCGCTGGCTGGCCGCCGGGCGCGTGCGGCCCGAGCTCCTCGCCGTGATCGGCATCGCCGGGATCCTGAACCTCTGGGGCCTGAGCATCAACGGCTGGGCCAACACCTACTACTCGGCCGCCGTGCGCTCGATGACGACGAGCTGGCGCGACTTCCTGTTCGCCTCCCTGGACAAGACGGGCCTCATGACCGTCGACAAGCCGCCGCTGGCCCTCTGGGTGCAGGCGCTCTCGGCGCGGGTCTTCGGGTTTCACCCGCTCAGCATCCTGGTCCCCCAGGCGCTGATGGGCGCCGGCGCCGCGGCCCTCACCTACGATCTCGTGCGCCGCCGCTTCGGGCGTCCGGCGGGGTTCGTCGCCGGCGTCGTGCTGGCCACCACGCCGATCGCCGTGGCCATGTCGCGCCACAACAACCCCGACGAGCTGCTCGTCCTGTGCTGTGTGGCCGCCCTTTGGTTCGCCGTCCGCGCGCTCGAAGACGGGCGGACGAAGTGGCTGGTGTGGTGCGGGGTCTGCATCGGGCTCGGCTTTGAGACCAAGATGGCCGTGGCGCTGTTCGTGGTCCCCGGCATCGCGCTCGCCTACCTGTGGGTGGCGCCGCGGGGGCGCCTTGCCGCCATCCGCCAGCTGCTCGGGGGCGGCGTCGCCCTCGCCGTCGTCGGTCTGGCCTGGCCGGTGCTGGTGACGCTCACCCCAGCGGCCGACCGGCCCTGGATCAGCGGCACCTCCGACAACAGCATCTGGTCGCTCATCTTCAACTACAACGGCGTCGGCCGCGTGACCGGCCAGACGGGCGCGCCCGGCGCCGGCTTCGGGGGCGGCGGCGGGGGCGGGGGCGGAGCCTTCGGCGGCGCCACCGGCGTCTTCCGGCTGCTGCAGTCCGGGCTCGGCGACCAGGCCGGCTGGCTGCTCGGCTTCGCCGTCGTGGCCGGGCTCGCCGTGCTGGTGGCCTCGCGGCTGCGACGGGGCGATTCCCGCACCGGCTGGCTCATCGCCGTGGGCGGCGCCTTTCTGGTCAGCGCGGTGGTCTTCAGCTACGCCTCGGGCATCTTCCACCCCTACTACGTCTCCTTCCTGGCCCCGTTCACGGCGATGCTCATCGGCGCCGGCGTGGGAGAGGCCCTGCGTGGGGGGCGCACCGCCCGCATCGCCGCCCCCGCCGCGATCGTCGCCGGCATCATCACCGAGCTCGTTGTGCTCGGGACCCTGTCCGGCCAGCTCTCGTGGGCCAAGCCGCTGGTCATCGTCGTCGGCGGTCTGGCCGCGGTGCTGCTGGCGGTGCGGCTCGCGCCCCGGCTGCGCGCGGCCGCCATGACGGTGGCCCTGGCGGCGCTCCTGGCGGCGCCGGCCACCTGGGCGGCTGAGACGATCGGCCACGCCACCGCGGCCACCTTCCCGGCCGGCGGCCCGGCCAGCGCCCAGAACGGGTTCGGCGGGCCGGGCGGCGGACGCGGCCCCGGCGCTGGTGGGCGCGGCGCCGGCTTCGGCGGGCGCGGCTCCGGCTTCGGAGCACCCCCCGCCGGCGGCGTCGCCGGCTCCGCGGGCGGCGGCGTCCAGGGGCTGTTCACCAACCCGTCGAGCACCGGAAGCAGCGGCTTCCAGCGGCGCGCCGGCGCGGGCGCATTTGGCGGTGGCGGCGGCTTCGGCGGCCCCGGCGGCATGTTCGGCGGCGACACCGCGAGCCTGACCGCCGCCGAGAACTACGCCACGGCCCACGGGGGCGGCGCGATCGGCGTGGAGAGCCAGAGCACGGCCGCCGCCGCCATCCTGGCCAACGACGGCGACGTCGCCGGACTGGGCGGCTTCTCCGGGCGCGAGAGCACCATCTCCCCCGAGTGGCTCGCCATGGAGGTCCAGAGCGGCAAGCTCCGGTGGATCCTGGCCGACACCGCCGCCCAGGGGTTCGGCGGCGGCTTCGGCGGCGCCGGCGGGGACAGCCGCCAGGGAAGCGCCGCCGCGCTGGCCATCGCCGAGAAGGTCGGCACGAAGGTCACCTTCACCTCCAACGGAACGACGGTGACGATGTACGACCTCCACGGGAAGGCGTCGGCGATCCTGGCGGCGGCGGACCAGTCGTGAGCCGCCGGGTGATCTGCCTGGCGGTGGCCGCCCTGACGGCGCTGGCTGCCGCTCCGGCGGCGCTGGCCGACGCCACGGAGAGCTCCAACTGGGCCGGCTACGCCATTCACCGCTCGGGCGTGCACTACAAGACGGCGACGGGCACCTGGGTGCAGCCCAAGGCCACCTGCAGCTCGGGTCGCGCCACCTACTCCTCGGCGTGGGTGGGCATCGGCGGCTACAGCCTCAGCTCACAGGCGCTCGAGCAGATCGGGACCGAGGCGGACTGCACCGCCGGCGGGCGCGCCGTGGCCGGCGCCTGGTATGAGCTGGTCCCCGCCGCGTCGCACACCATCAGGCTGACCATCGCTCCCGGCGACCGCCTCCGCGCCACCGTCTCGGTGTCGGGGACCGAGGTCACCCTCTCGCTGGCCGACCTGACACGGCACCGGTCGTTCACCAAGCGTCTACACGCCACCACCCTGGACACCGCATCGGCGGAGTGGATCCTGGAGGCCCCGTCGGAGTGCACCAGCGCGGCCAGCTGTCACACCCTTCCGCTGGCCGACTTCGGCTCCGCCGGCTTCAGCTCCGCCTCGGCGGTCCCCACCGCCGGGCACCGCGGGACGATCGCAGACCATCGCTGGACGGCGACGAAGATCAGCCTCGCCGCCACGGGGCGGCAATTCATCTCCGAGCCGGGCGCCTCCCTGGCCACCGCCGTTCCCTCGGCGCTGTCGGCCGGCGGGAGCGCCTTCACGGTGACCTACGCGGGCTCGGCGACGCCGACCGGCCCCGTCCAGGGCACCCGCATGGCGGGTGACCGCCTCGCCCGGCCGGCGCTCTCACCAAGTTCTTAGGCCGGTCCTACCTCGCTCTACCGCGGGCGGTCGATCCTCTGCTGCAGCGCGACTCCGCTCCTCGCCTGAAACGCAATCTTGCCATGACCCTCACCAGCGCCACTCCCCACCTGTTCTGGATCACCAGCCGCGCCGCAGGCATCGTCTCCCTCGTGCTGGCCAGCCTCGCCGTCTCGATCGGCCTGATCATGAGCCTGAAGTTCATGCGTCGGCGCGGCCCCGACCTGACGGCCCTGCACGAGGCGCTGTCGCTGGCGACGCTCGTCGCACTGGCCGTCCACGGCCTCTCGCTGCTGGGCGACAACTTCCTCAGCCCCTCGCTGGCGGACATCGCCCTCCCGTTCGCCTGGAGCTACAAGACGATCTGGACCTCCGTCGGCATCATCGGCGGCTGGGGCCTCGTCTTCCTCGGCCTCTCCTACTACCTGCGTGGGCGGATCGGCGTCCAGCGCTGGCGCAAGCTGCACCGCCTCACGGCGCTGGCCTGGATCGCCGGGATCGTCCACACCCTCGGCGAGGGCACCGATGCCGGGCAGCTGTGGTTCCTGGCCATGCTCGGCATCGTCGCCGTGCCCGCCATCGCGCTGTTGGTCGTCCGCTACCTCACCGAGGAGGCCCCCCGGGCGCCCCGCGCAGAAACCCCCCGCCCCGAGGACGCCCCCCGCCCCCA